>JAWODX010000523.1:0-8346 GCA_046483085.1 Planctomycetota bacterium | reverse complement strand
GGCACGAACGTCAAGGTCTGCCCGACCGACCAGGACGCCGAAACCTTCTTCTACGGGCCCGTCCAGGTGAGCCTCGACGGCGGCCAGCCCCAGGCCACCATCTACCTCAAGGCCGAGAACGTGGCCAAGGCCACCTACAGCGTCAGCGTGACCGACTTCTACCTGCCCTACATCGAGATCATGAACACGAGCCGCCGTGCCCGCGACATGACCCGCTTCAACATCCGCCTGGGGACGCAATCCTTCGAGATCACGTCCGCGGCCCTCGAGCCGGCCCATGGAGAGACCAGCGCCCCCGTCCGCGGGTTCCGGACGTACGACGAGGACCAGTTGGACGTCGACCCGAGCCTGTACAAGAAAGGGCCGGGCTTCTTCGTGATCGTGTACGACGAGACGTCCTTCGAGCGTCATTTCCACGCCAGTATCAACAGCGCCAATGCGGACGGCACGTGGGGGAACGACAGCCACGAGGACTTCCCCATCGCGGTCCTGCGCTCGCCGTTCCAGAACGGATTCACGGGGGGCGTCGACGTCCGGCTCATCGAGAGGAACACATCGAAGCTCGTGGCCGGCGGCGAGATCGACGGGTTCCACAGCGACGGCATCGGGGCCTGCAAGCCGTTCAGCGCGACCACCCTGTCGGCAGGACGCCTGATCGTGTCCGGCGACATGACCTTGTCCGACTATTCGAACGGCAGCTACGAAATCGACGCAAATTATCGCATCCGGCCGCAGGTGGACGACGGCGGGAATCCCTCGACGACGCCCGGGCGGTGGAACCGCAACGACAAGATGTACAAGGACGGCAACACCTTCAGCTGGGACATCTGCTGGCCGGCGACCGAGGCGTCTTACCGCCAGTATCTCGTGGACGTCGCGGTGGTGTCCGACGCCGGCTACTACAGATCGCCCGGAGAGCTCTGCCAACTGGTGTCTCCCGACCTGTGGGCGGCCACCCTGACGTTCGCGGAGGACTACAACGACGGCACGATCCATCCGCTCTACCGCGAGCTGATGGCGTTTACCGTCGCCGCCCGCGCCCCGGCCCGATTGAACGTCAACTCGGCGAGCGAAGCGTGCCTCACCGCCGCACTGTACAGGGTGCTGAACGACGATACCGTGGAGCTCGAAGTGGCGGACGTGGAAGGGGCGACCCCGTACAAAGACGTCGAGGCGCTGTGCACCGCGACCAAGATCCGGAACCTCTACAAGCCCGACTCGCCGCCGGAGGGATACGTGATGAAAGACGACGACGGGGACAACGTGCGGGACGAGAAATCCGAGGCGGAGGAGTTTTACCGGCAATACGGGAGCCTCTTGACCGTCCGATCGCACTGCTTCACGGCGGAGGCCACCGGGGTCGTGGGCAACGGGACCTACGACCCCTTCCGCCCCGACCCGAAACACGTCCGCGCCCGGTACGGCCTCCGGGTGGTCTGCGACCGTGGGAAAGAGCTGGACGAGGACGGCAAGCCGGTCGTCAGCATCCTGTCGATGAGGCCCGCCGACTGAGCCCGGCCGGCGGACCGACCGCATGGGAACCAAGGAGAACACAATGCAACACCGGAGACAGCCACGGGCGTTCACACTCATCGAACTGCTCGTCGTCATCGGCATCATCGCCATCCTCAGTTCAATGATCCTGGTCGCCATCAAGGGGGTATACGGCACGGCGAGAGACGCCCGGTGCGTGGCGAACATGAAACAGTGGGCCACGTTCATCCACGGGCACTCCACGGCACACCGGGGCGCACTCCCGCCCATCACCGGGGGCCAGGAGCCGCTCTATGCCGCCGGGCCCGGCCTCCGCGAATACTTCGCCGAGCACGACCTGCCGCCCAGCATCGCCTACTGCCCCGCCAACCCCGCACTCGTCGGCTACATCGAGGGCGAGACCTGGGGCGGGGTCGAATGGCAGCAGTACAAGATGAACTTCGACTCTCCGCTCGTCCGCGTCGACAACACCACCCACACCGAACCGAGCTACGGGACCGTCCCCGAGCTCGTCCTCGACGACAGCGACAGCGGCTTCAGCTCGTCGAGCGGCTGGACGACCTTCAACAACAAGTACGCCTATGACGGGAGTTATCACTACGCCATCGGCGTGGCAAATGGGGAGGAAACGGCCACCTGGCAGTTCACCATCCCCGACCGCGACGGCAAACTGACCGGCGAGGTCCACGAGCTGACCGTCTCCCTCTTCTGGCCCCAGCGAGATGAGTGGACCGTCCAGGACGCCCACTACACCATCGAGCACGAGGGCGGGTCGGACAGCAAAGTCATCTCCCAGCAGGGCCAGGGCGGCGAGTTCATCGACGTCGGCACCTTCGACTTCAAGTGCGGCCAGAGCTACTCGATTGAGGTCACCAACGCCTCGAACACCGTGGGGCAGCCCACCGAGGACAACAAGTACATCTATGCCGACGCCATCAAGATCAGCGATCCGGCCTCGGAAGGCAGCGAGGCGCTCCTCCCCGACGACGGGTGCGCGGTCATGCACCCCGGCTGGCAAGTCTGGAGCACCGGCACCGCCTGGGGGAGCGACAGCCTGTGGATCAGCCGCACCAGTGCGAACGCCCACAAGAAAGTCGTCTGGGTGTTCACTGCACCCAGCACGGGCGAGCACAAGATCTACGGCTGGTGGCCCGAGTCCGACAAGGGCTCGTCCGGTATCCCCGTGGCCGTCCGCACACACGCCGACCGGGGGCTGGTCGCCTCGGATACCATCTCCCAGTCGACCGGCGGCCGCTGGATCCCGATGATCACCGTCCCCCTCACCGGCGGCGTGAAATACTACGTCGAGCTCAGCTCCGGGAACGCCGTCTCCGGCGACGCCTCCGCCTATGCCGACGCCATCTGCATCCCCCAGGTCGGGGTCCAGCCCTGCGCGGTCGACACCTGCATCGGGTACCTCTACCTGGGCAACCGGGCGCTGCCCGAGCTCCCCGTCGGCGCCAAACCGCCCGAGGAACCCCCGGACCTGGTGCGGAGCGTCCGCCGCGCCAGCAGCAACGCCCCCATCCTCGTCGACTGGATGGCCGATACCGAGTTCTTCTGCTCCCACGACGGGTTCGCCCACGTGCTGACCATCGGCGGCGTCGTGCACAAGGTCCAGCGCCCGGACGCCACCCATCGCTGGACCAGTCCCGACGGCGTGATGTTCTACTGGTAGTGCAAGGCCCCGAGGAGGAAGCAGCGGGGCGGCGAACACGCAGCCGGCCGCTCAACGCCCCGCCACCTCGTCACCCGACATTCGGTCGCCCCATGATCGTTCTGGCAAACCGAGCCTCCGCCATCCTCTACAACCTTCTCCGGTCCGCCGGCGACCCCCGACCGTTCCTCCTCCCGGCCAACATCTGCCCCATCGTCCCCCTCACCTTCCTCAAGGCCAAAGCCGCGTTCGAATTCGTCGACATCTCCCCGCGCGATTCCCTCCTCGACTGGGACGAGGCCCTGGCCCGCCTGAGCCGGTCGCCGGGCGACTACGCCGGGCTCCTCTTCGCCCCCACCTACGGCCGCGAAACCCCCGTCGAACACCATTTCCGCGCCGCGCGGTCCGCCGCCGAGCATCTGACGATCATCGACGACCGCTGCCTGATGAAGCCGCAGTTCGCCGAGCACGACACAATCGCCGACGCCGTCCTCTACAGCACCGGACCCACGAAGTACGTCGGCGCCGAGTTCGGCGGGTTCGGCTTCATCAAGGAGCACGTCCCCTATGAGCCGCACGAGCTGCCCTACGATCCCGCCGCGCCCGCACGGCTCCGGGCCGCATACAAGCAGGCCGTCCGACAGCGCCGCAGGTTCCACGACGGGGACGGCCACTGGCTGGACACCGCCTCGCCGGACGTGTCGTTCGACGAGTTCCGGCGTACCATGACCGCCAGGATGCGGGCGATGGCCCGCTGGAAACAGAAGCTGAACGACATCTACGCCTCGGGGATCCCCCGCCGCGTCCAGCTACCCCGCGCGTACCAGCACTGGCGGTTCAACATCCTCGTCCCCAACAAACAAGCTCTGCTCGACCGGATCTTTGCCGAGGGCCTGTTCGCCAGCTCCCACTACCCCTCCCTCGACGGCATCTTCTCCGACGGCCGCAGCCCCCACGCCCAGGCCCTCCACGACCAGGTGGTGAACCTCTTCAACGACAAACACTTCACCGCCGACCAGGCGCGCGCCGTCACGCAGATCGTCTGCGAGCATCTCGAGAAAGAGGCCACCTAGTGGGAGCCCGCACCGAACACTCGGCTGGCCCGGCCCCCGCTGAAGGAACGCCGCAATGCGCCGACACCTGATCTGCCTGACCATCGACACCGACGCCGACCGCGCCGCGCGCGCCCGCGCCGCCCTCGAGTTCCGGGGCCTCCAAGCCCTGATCCCCCTCCGCCAGGCACTGGCCGAGTCCGAAGACCGCATCGGAGCCGGCCCGATCCCCGTCACCTGGTTCGTCCGTATCGACGGCGAGATCGAGCGGGTCCTCGGCGACCCCCTGTACCTCGTCCACCGGCACGAAGACTTCTGGCACCAGGCGGTCGACCACGGCGACGAGATCGGATGGCATCCTCACCTCTATCACCCCGCCGGATCGATCCAGCACCCCCGCCTCGAGACCGACCCCGCCTGGGCGCTCGACGAACTGCAGCGGCTCTACGACAGGACCCGTGAGACCTTCTTCGACCCGGCCGCATTCCGGCACGGCGAAGCCTGGCACAACCCCGACACCTTCGCCACGATCGAAGCGCTCGGGTTCCGCGTCGATTCCACGGCGATCCCCGGCCGGGCCGACGAACCGCTCGACTGGGCCGGCGCCCCCAACCAGCCCTACTTCCCCCACCCCCGCGATATCCGCCGACCGGGGCCCGACCGACCGCTCCTCGAGATCCCCATGACCACCTGGAGCTTCCAGGCCTCCTACGACAAGGCGCCCAAGGTCCGCTACATGAATCCCGCCGTCCATCCCCGGTACTTCGACGCTGCCTTGCGCTGGTGGAACGGCCGGCTCGAGCGCCAGCCCCCGCCGGAACTCTCCGTATGGGTCCTCATCGGCCACCCCGACGAGATCCACCCCGACGCGCCCGACGACCTGCTCTACGCCCGCTCGCCCGAGCATGCCCGGCGCAACATCGGCCGCTTCGTCGAGACCCTGCGCGGGCATGCCGACGAGATCGCGTTCCGCACCCTCTCCGGGGCCGCGGCACAATGGCGGGAATGGCAGGCAGGGACTGCGACGCCCGGCTGAGGCCGCTCCCTCCGACGTTCATGCGCCCTCGGCCGCGCGGCGTCAGCGGGCGTCTTCGGGACGCTCCCCCACCAGTGACCGGGGCATCGGATGAACCACCCGCAGCCCGGTGTGGGACTTGTGGGCGTCAGGCGGCTGCTTATAGCGACAGGCCGACCGCAGAAAACGTGACGCTCCGTACCACGACCCGCCCCGCACCACCCGCTCGGTCCCCTTCTCCGGGCCTGTCGGGTCGGTCGTCGCCCCCGGCTTGTAGTCGGCGTACCAGTCGGCACACCACTCGATCACGTTCCCGGCCATGTCGTACAGGCCAAACGCATTCGGGTCGAAGCTGCCCACGGGGAGTGTCCGCTCCCTGCTTCGCTTCTCCCCGATATGGTAGACCCCCTTGCCCCTGTAATTGGCGAGGCGAATGGAGACCCGGTTCCCGAAGTAGAACGGCGCCGCCGACCCGGCCCGGCAGGCGTATTCCCACTCCGCCTCCGTCGGCAGTCGGAAGTGCCCGCCCGTCCGCCGGTTCAGCTTCCTGAGGAACCGCTGGCAGTCCTTCCACGACACGCTGTCCACGGGGTGCCGCGCCCCGTGGAACCGGCTCGGGTTCCGCCCGGTGATTGCCCGCCACTCCGCCTGGGTGACTTCGCAGGCGCCCATGTAGTACGGCTCGGTCAGCCGCACCCGGTGCTGCGTCTCGTCGGTGTCGTCTCCGTCCACGTCACGCCCCCGCTCGCTCTTCGGGCTGCCCATGACGAATTCGCCGGCCGGGATGAGCACCAGCTTCAACTCGACGTCGTCGGCCAGTTCGACCGTCTTCGTCACCGGGACCCCCAACACCGCCGCCGTCGTCTTCTGCCGCCGGCGCGCTTCTTCCGGGCTGAACGGCCACTTCTCGAAGGCCGGGATCAGGCGCCGCTTCAACTCCCGGACCTCGCCGGCCACCGACCTGGCGAACGCCGTCTCGCCGTATTCCTTCTCGAACCGCTCGAGCCGCGCCCGGAGCGGGCGCATCTCGCCCACCGGGATCGGCTCCTTCTGCGCGTCCGTCTCGATCGCCTCCCACGCCTCCCGGGCCGCGACCTCCGCCCGGCCCAGCCGGACCATCTCGAACTTGCGATGGTAGTAGGCGTGCAGCGGGTGCCCCTCGGCGACCTTCAGCGCGGGCCCGGCCGCGCCGGCGTCGCGGTGAGCCAGCGCCCGAATCGCCACCGCCATCGCCCGGACGGGCGTGTCCGGCGGCTCGCGCCCCCCGAACCGGGCCAGCGTCTCGTAGCCGAGCGACGCGACCGGCACCTCCGCCTTCTTCTGGCCGTCGGCCGCCGTGGTCGCGACCACGATGGTCCTGTCGTCCACGCTGCGCAGCGTGCCGCTCACCTTGCCGTCGGCCGTCCGCAGGCCGACGAAGCTGCCCGTCAGTTTCGACAGCCGTTCCACCGCCCCACGCCGCTGGCCGGCCACCACATCCGGCAGGGCATCGACCGCCTCGGCCAGGGCGCCGACCAGCTCGTCGACCGGGCGCAGGGCCTCGTCGGCCCGGGCCGCTTTCACCAGCCGGACGGCCCCGGCCACGTCGTCCTTCTCCAGCGCGGCGTCGACCGACTCGAGTAGTACCTCGAACTTCTTCCGCGCCCGGGCGAGCGCCTCCTGCTCATCCGGCTGCGACTCCTCGATCTGTTTCCGGAGCCGCTCCCGGAGCGAGGCGACCCGGGCCCCGACGTCGGCATACCGCACCCCGTCCAGCGTCTCCAGCAGGTCGATCCCTTTCTTCGGCTCGCCGGCGTCGGCGAGCCGCCGGGCCTTCTCGAGAACGGGCTCGGTCCGCGCCTCGGCCTGTTTCTTCAGCGCCGCCACCGCTCCCCTGGATCGCTCCTCGAGCAGCGGGCCCAGCTCCTCGGGCAGAGCCCCGTAGCGCCGGATCGCCGCGTCGTAGTCGCCCGCCTTCTCCAGCCCGGCCGCCTCCTGCTCGATCCGGTCGAAGGCCTCGTCCGCGGCCCGACGCCGGTCCGCCCGGATCGTTTCGAGCAACTGCTCGGCCTCGCCCCGGACGGTCGGGTCCCGGACGTCTGCCAGCAGATCGCGGCCGCGGCGGAGTGCCGCGGTGTAGCGCTCCGGGTTCCGGTCGACCCACTCCTGCAGCTCCCGCAGCCGCTCGGCGTCATCCGTCTTCACCGTCTTTGGTTTCTCACGGGGGACCGGCCGGGGCGTCGGCAGGTCGTTCGGGTCGCCGGACTGCTGCCCGGCCGGCTCCCGGGGGCGGAGGGCAATGGCGACGCCGACCGCGGCGAGGACGATCAGGACGAGGGCGGCCAGGGCGAGCTTCCGGCCCCGGCGTGGCTCGGGCACGTGGCTCCGGGGGACCGCCGGCCGCGGCCGCTCGCGCGCTTCCTCCTGCGCGAGTGCCCGCTCGATGTCCTGCACCATTTCGGCCGCGCTCTGGTAGCGGTGCTCGCGGTCCTTGGCCATGGCCTTCCGGACGACTCGGGCGGCGGCGAGCGGGACGGCGGGATTGACGCGGCGCGGGTCGGGCACCGGCTCGGAGAGGTGCTTCGCCATCACCTCGTTCCCGCTGCCGCCGGTGTATGGCGGCTGCCCGGTCAGCATGTGGTAGAGGGTGGCGCCGAGCGAGTAGATGTCGGTCCGGCCGTCGACGTCCGCCTCGCCGCGGACCTGCTCGGGCGAGATGTAGTCGGGGGTGCCGATGGCCAGGCCTTCCTGGGTGAGGCCGGTGGCCCGGCTGGTCGTCTCGCGGGCCAGGCCGAGGTCGGCGAGTTTCGCCGTGCCGTCGCTCGCCAGGAGGATGTTGGCGGGCTTGACGTCGCGGTGGACGATGCCCGCGGCGTGGGCGGCCTCGAGCGCGCGGCCCATGTCCCGGGCGATCCGCAGCACCCGCTCCCGCGGCATCGAGCCCTCCTGCAGGAGCTCGATGACCGACGGGCCCTCGACGTACTCCATGGCGAAGTAGTAATAGCCGTCGGCCTCGCCGGCGTCGATGGCCTGGACGACGTTGGGGTGGTTGAGGCGGGCGGCGGCCCGCGCCTCGCGGAAGAACCGCCCGAGGTATTCCTTGTCGCGGGCCAGGCGGGGGGGCAGGACCTTGAGGGCGACGGGCCGGT
>JAWODX010000510.1:0-9292 GCA_046483085.1 Planctomycetota bacterium | reverse complement strand
TTCGTGAGTTGAAGCCGGCCCCCGAGATGACCCTGTTCGAGGGGCACGCGCAGATCAAGGACCCCAACCTGTCGGCGCCGTGCGTGTACAACTGCCCCGCGCACGTCCCGGCCCAGGGGTACGTGCGTGCGGTCGCCGCCGAGGATTTCGAGACGGCCTACCGGCTGATCTGCTCGAAGAATCCGTTCCAGTCGATCTGCGGGAAGATCTGCGACCATCCCTGCGAGGAGGCGTGCACGCGGCGGCACAAGGACGAGCCGCTCCGCATCCGCGACATCAAGGACTTCGTGCTGCGGTACGCGAAGGAGCAGGGCTGGACGCCGCCGATCGAGCGGGCGGAGCCGAGGCCGGAGAAGGTGGCGGTGATCGGCGCCGGCCCGGCCGGGCTCTCGTGCGCCTACGACCTCGCCCGCGCCGGGTACGGCGTGACGGTCTTCGAGAAGAACGACAAGCCGGGCGGCGCCCTGCGGGCGTTCATCCCGCGGTTCCGCATGGGGCTCGAAGAGCTCGAGGACGACATCGAGATGATCCGGGCGCTCGGTGTCGAGATCCGGACCGGCCGGGAACTGGGCCCCGACGTCACCCTCGAGTCGCTCAAGGAGGACGGCTACGCCCGCGTGTTCCTGGGGATCGGCGCCTGGCAGGGCGGCAAGCCGGGCATCCCGGGCGAGGACGCCGACGGCTGCGTGACCGCCATCGATTTCCTGAAGGCGGTCTCGGAGGACGACCCGTCGCTCGCCGGGGTGCGGGTGGGGATCATCGGCGGCGGATTCACCGCGGTCGACGCCGCGCGAACGTGTGTCCGGCTCGGCGCCGACCAGGTCTACATCCTCTACCGGCGGACGAAGGACGAGATGCCCGCCACCCCCGAGGAGGTGGTCGAGGCCGAGGAAGAGGGCGTCAAGGTGATGTACCTCGTCGCCCCGAAGGAAGTGCTCACCCGCGACGGCCGGGCGGAAGGCCTGCGCATGGTGAACCACACCCTCGGCGAGGAGGACACGTCCGGCCGTCGCCGCCCCGAGGTCGTCGAGGGCACCGAGTTCGCCCTGAAGCTCGACCGGGTCATCTTCGCCGTCAGCCAGCAGGTGGACCGCGACGTGATCGGCGACCTCGGGACCGAGGGCAGCTTCATCAGGATCGACCGGGCCGACTGCCGGACGAACGCCGCGGGCGTCTACGCGGGCGGCGACTGCGCCGGCGGCCGCATGGACGTGATCCAGGCGGTGGCCGACGGCAAGCAGGCCGCCGCGCGGATCGACCAGGAGCTCGCCGGCGACGACGCGATCCTCGTCCCGGAGCCCGAACTCACCGAGGTCGACGTCGACGACGTGCTGACCCGCAACAGCGACGATCCGCGCCGCTGGCGCGTCCCGGTGGGCCTGCGCCCCGCGGCCGAGCGGGCGGCCGACTGGGAGCCGTACCGCGAGCCGATGACCGCCGAGCAGGCGGTCGCCGAGGCCGGGCGCTGCTACGGCTGCGGCTGTGGCGTCGGATGCCAGATCTGCCAGGAGCTCTGCACGAAGTTCGCCTACGAGGTGACCGGCAGCCGCATGACGATGGACAGCGACAAGTGCGTCGGGTGCGGCATGTGCGTCTGGCGCTGCCCGAACAACAACATCGAGATGGTGCGCACGTCCGACGAGCCGGTCTCCGTCGAAACGACGGATCACTAACAGGCTGGCTGCCGAGCCGGTGGGGGCAGGCATTCCTGCCTGCCAGACGGCGGATGCGAGTGCTGCCTCCACGTTGGAGGGCCGCTCGATAGTCTTCATTCGTCCTATCGGTCGTATAGGTCCTATTGAAAGAAAGGATAGAGCCGCCAATGACTGACATGGTATCGTTCGAGGACTTCAAGAAGCTGGAGCTGGTGGTCGGCACGGTGACGTCGGTGGAGGAGCATCCGAACGCCGACAAGCTGTACGTGCTCAAGGTCGACCTCGGCGAGGCCGAGGAGCGGACGCTGGTGGCCGGCCTCAAGCCGTACTACCCGGCCGACGAATTGCAGGGCAAGCAGCTCGTCGTGGTGGCGAACCTCGCGCCGGCCACCCTGCGCGGCGTCGAGAGTCGGGGCATGCTGCTCGCCGCCCAGGAGGGCGACACCGTGGTCATCATCTCGCCCGAAACACCGCTCTCCCCCGGCTCCAAGGTGCTGTAACCCGCAGATTGCGCAGATTCCGCCGACTACGCAGAGAAAGCCACGTCTCGACGGCGGGCCCCGGAAAACGAAATCTGCGACATCTGTGAAATCTGCGGACCCAATCCGCGGGAGGGATTCCGATGGCGGATGAACGGATCGAGGCGCGCCTCGGCGACATCACCGAGCTGAAAGCGGACGCGATCGTGGACACGGCGAACAACCAGCTCCAGCTCGGCGGCGGCGTCGCCGGCGCGATCCGCCGCAAGGGCGGCCCCGCCATCGGCACCGGCATCGCCGACCGGGGTTTCGAAAGAATCCGGATAGGCGGCGGGACAAGCATTCTTGCCTGTCAGGCGGCACACAGGGATATCTCCCCCACTTTCGCAGACAGGAGTTAGCGCTTGCAGGCCCGAGCGCAGCGGGCTAGACTGGTCTGGGCTTCCGGTTTTTGCAGGAGATCGACGCCGTGAAAAAGATCGGTCCGACGGTCCTCGCGTTGCTCCCCCTGGTGCTGCTCGCCGGTGCCGGATGCAAGGGGCCGACCCTGCGCGACCGGTACGACGACAGCGCCGAGATCTTCCGGCTGAACGTCGGGCTGGGCCCCGGCCTGCTCGCCAACGCACACGTCTCCCGCGCCGTCGCGCTCGGCCTCGGAACGTATCAGGCGCGGCGGTATGGCTTCCGGAACGGGCACGGCTGGATCTGGGACGAGCGGCGGTACGACACGAACCTCGTCCTCCCCATCTGGGGCTGGGAGGACGTCGACGCGACCTATTACGGCAGCATGCCGGTCTCGCTCATCCACGGCGACGACAAGGACCCGCTCCGGCCGGGCGAGGAGCCCGGGCGCTGGAAATGGGCCCGCAACCCGCTCACCATCAACAACCCCAACCGCGGCTGGGGCGAAATCTCGGCAAACCTCCATCTCGTCTTCATCGGCCTCGACGCCGGCATCGATTTCGGCGAGCTCGCCGACTATCTCCTCGGCTGGTTCGGGGTCGACATCATGGGCGACGACAGCCGTACCGGGGCCGAGGGCATCGACGTCGAGCGGCACGACCCCCCGCCCCGCCCGCCGCCCCCGGGCCCGCACACCGACATCCTCTGGTAGCCGGGCCCTCACCCCGGGGCGTGCAGAGCGCATTCACCGCGCGGACAAGCCCGACCACGACGACACGACGGCACCACGCCCGTTTTCGCCGGCCGCGGATGAACACGGATCGACACGGATCGGTCCACGGTTCGCTGCGGCGGCCGGCGGCCGGCGGCCCGCGCAGCGGGCGGCAGCATCTATTGAAGCTTGTACTGCCAAAGAAACACCGGGGAGAAACCTTTCAAAAAGCGGCTTTCTCCCCGGACCCCTCTTCCTCAAAACTCCGGGGAAATGCGGTCTGTGGACCGCATGTGTTTAGCGGCCCCGAAGACACCGCCTTTTGTGATGGCCGTGCCGGGCTGCGGTCGCCGAGCCCGGTGGGTGAATGAAAGCGATGTCGTGCCATCGCACTCCGAAAGACGCTTCGCGTCGGGGGCTCAGCCGCGCACCTGCGGCCGAACGCAAGCGGAGATGAGAAGCGGGAGACGCATCCGCCGGTTGACGGGCGGCGGGGGGGGGCTTCGATGTGCGCTCGTCCTGCGAGCGGCGCAGCCGCTCCTTGGAGTGCGGCGGCACGACGCCGCTTTCAATCGCCCTCCCGCCACGCCGTCCGCTGCGGTCCGAGGAGATCACCCGGTTCCGGCCCTGGGGTGCCGGACCTCGCCTCGGTAAACAGATACTGTGGACCGTATTTCCACAGAAGTTCCTGGAGGGGGTGCGGGGGAAACCTTCTTTCAAGAAGGGTCCCCCGCGTTCCACTATTCGGACAGGGACCAATAGTACTCCGTGCTAGGCGAAGTGTTGGCTGCACGCGCGCCCGGATACGCCCGGCGAGCCGAGCCCGGCGTAGACTTGCGTCCGCCGCTTTTGCCGCGGCCCCGGTTTGTGCTATACTGCCGGCGGAAGGAGGCGGCGGATGCGCGTGGGGATCGGCAGCGACCTGCACCGGCTCGAGCCCGGCGGCCGGCTCGTCCTCGGCGGCGTCGAGATCGACGACACACGCGGCCCGGTCGCACACTCGGACGGCGACGCGCTCCTGCACGCGATCATCGACGCGATGTTCGGCGCCGCCGGGCTGGGCGACATCGGCGAGCACTTCCCCGACTCCGACCCCGAGTACCGCGACGCCGACAGCCGCGACCTGCTGCGAAAAGCTTCCGGGCTGCTCGCCGACGCCGGGTTCCACACCCGACAGATCGACGCGACCGTCGTCCTCGAGCGCCCGAACCTCGGCGCGCACAAGGCGGCGATGCGGGCGAACATCGCCGCCGACCTCGGGCTGACGCCGGAGATGGTCAACGTGAAGGCGAAGACCGGCGAGGGGCTGGGTCCCGTCGGCCGGGGCGACGCCGTCGCCGCCGAGGCTGTCGTCCTGCTCGGCAGCGCCTGACGCCGCCCGGCCCGCCGGGCACGCGGACATCGTTGCGGCCGTGACGCTCTCTGCTATACTGGGCGCGTCAAGGAGCGATGCACATGGGGCTGAAAAAGCGAAGTGCAGAGCGGCGGAAACGGATGGTCGGGAATGTCGCCCACAGCCACGAAGAGGCCGAGGAGTGGGACCTGGAGTTCTGGCAGTCGCTGACGCCGCAAGACCGGCTGTCGGCCCTCGTGGCGATCCGCAGGGACGTGACACTGATCAAAGGGGCCGACGCGAAATGGGAGGACGGGGAGGACGACTGATGGAGGTCATCCGCGATTTCGTGGACCTGCTGGAGCTCTTCGAGAAGCACGATGTCCGCTACCTGATCATCGGCGGGCTCGCGTTCATCTATCACGCAAAACCGCGAGCAACGAAAGACATGGACATCTTTGTCGATCCGTCGCCCGACAACATAGGACGCGCCAACGAAGCGCTCACGGAGTTCGGCAGCCCCTGGCTGATCGAGCCCGGCGACAGGGAACAGATCGTGCAGATCGGAGTCGCCCCGGACCGGGTCGACTTGCTGCTCAAGCTGGATGGCATTCCGGATTTCGACAGTGCGTGGGCCGAGCGGGTGCGTGACCGATACGGCTCTACGGAGGTCAACTGGCTGAGTCTGGATGACCTGATCCGGTCGAAAGAAGCCATCGACCATCCGCGGCATCGCGAGGATGTCAGGACACTGAGGAAACTCAAGGAACGCCGTTCGAGGGAATAACAATGCCGCTCACGTTCTATAACACGCTGACGAACCGCAAGGAAGAATTCGAGCCGCTGGAGCCGGGGGTGGTCCGCATGTACAACTGCGGCCCGACGGTCTACATGTTCGCGCACATCGGCAACTTCCGCGCGTTCATGCTCGCCGACCTCCTCCGGCGGTACCTCGAATACAAGGGCCTCGACGTCCGCCAGGTGATGAACATCACCGACGTCGGACACCTGACCGACGACGCCGACGAGGGCGAGGACAAGCTGGAGCAGGCCGCCCGCAGGGAGAAGACCGACCCCTGGCAGATCGCCGAGTCCTACACCCGGGCCTTCTTCGAGGACCTCGACGCGCTCAACATCCGGCGCGCCACCCACTACCCGAAGGCCACCGACCACATCGACGAGATGATCGAGATGGTCGAGCGGCTGCTCCGGAACGGCCACGCCTACGAGGTCAACGGCTGCGTCTACTACGACGTGACCACGTTCCCCGACTACGGCCGACTCTCGGGCAACACGCTCGAACGGCTCCAGGCGGGGGCGCGGCTCAGCGTGAACCCGGACAAGCGGAACCCGCACGACTTCTCGCTCTGGGTCACGGACCCGGACCACGTCATGAAATGGGAGAGCCCGTGGGGCGTCGGCTACCCCGGCTGGCACCTCGAATGCTCGACCATGTCGCAGAAGTACCTCGGCGAGACGATCGACATCCACACCGGCGGCGAGGATAACATCTTCCCGCACCACGAGTGCGAGATCGCCCAGGCCGAGGGCGCGACCGGCCGGCCGTTCGTCAAGTACTGGATGCACGTCCGCCACCTGTTCGTCGAGGGCGAGAAGATGTCGAAATCGCTCGGCAACTTCTACACCCTCCGCGACCTGCTCGAGAAGGGGCTCGCCCCGATGGCCATCCGCTACGCCCTGCTCTCGGCCCAGTATCGGCAGCCGCTGAACTTCACGTTCGACGCCGTCGAGTCCGCCGCCGGCGCCGTCGATCGGCTCACGGAGTTCGTCCGGAACATGGAGGCGGCGACCGGCGAGGCCGAAGACCCGCAGGTGGACGCGCTGATCGAGCAGATGAACGCCGACTTCGAGCGCGAGATGGACGACGACCTCAACATCGCCCCGGCGCTCGCACACGTCTTCGAGTTCATCCGCCAGGTCTACAAGCTCGAGGTCGGCGCCGCCGACGGCCGCAAGTGCGCCGACGCCGTCCGCAGGATCGACACCGTGCTCGGCGTCCTGCCCCAGGCCGGCGAGGGGGAGGAAGAGCTCGACGACGAGGTCGAGGCGCTGATCGCCGAGCGGCAGAAGGCGCGGGCCGACGGGGACTACGCCCGGGCCGACGCGATCCGGGACCAGCTCGCCGCCCGCGGCATCACCCTCAAGGACACCCCCGACGGCGTCCGCTGGGAACGGAAATGATCTGGCCGGGCGAAGGGTTGCTCGTTGAGGCGGCCACGGGTAGAAGGGGAAGTGGGTGAAGGACGCGCCTGGAGGCCATGATGACCGAGACCGAAGCGAAGGCGGAGGTGTTCCTGACAGCCCTGCGCGCCCTGTCGAAGAAAGAACGCGATGCCGTGCTGTGCGGAATCGCGGAAGATGACGAATTGCGCCAGGAGCTGCTGGACCTCGCGGTGCTGGCCGACCGGCGGGGCGAGCCATCACGGCCGTTTCGGGAGTACCTGGCGGAGAAACAGGGGTGAGCCCGCCGGGGGCGCTACAACCTCTACATTGTGGCCTCTGCAGAGCGCGAGATGGACAAGTTGCCGCGGTCCGTCTTCGATCGTGTATCCGAAGCCGTTCTGAAGCTCGAGAAGGCGCCGAGGCGCAGAGGAACCAAAAAGCTTCGGGGCCGCGATGCCTATCGGCTTCGCGTGGGCGACTACCGCGTGATCTACACCGTTGACGATGACGCGCGCCGAGTGACCATTGTCGGTGTCGGACACCGGCGCGATGTCTACCGCTGAAGCTCCCTACCGTACCACGTACCGGTGCGCCAGGGTGACCACGAAGACGGAGATGAGGAACGCGCCGGCGAACGCCTCGGCGCCCGCCACCAGCCGCCATGGGCCCGGGCGCGGGCGATAGTCCCCGTATCCGAGTGTGGTGAATGTGACCGCGCTGAAGTATACGGCTTCGTTCAGGTCGATCCGCCGTTCGGTCACCGGCGCTCCCCTCTCGATCGACGGCTCGATCCCCTGCCCGGCGGCGTACACGAACCCGCAGCAGACGATGATCATCACCGACCAGATCAGGGGGAGCAAGTAGCTCTCGAAATGGCCGCACGACACCTCGAGCCCGCAGTGGATGAGCCACCGGCCGAAGAGCCGCACGCCGGCGGCGGACCGAAACCACCGGCCGCGCTCGGCCCAGAGGTTCCGCCGCTGCTGCCGCTTCTCGCGGAACGCGAACTCGCTCGCGCCGTCGCGGTCGTCGGCGTCCTGAAACATGCGCTTGATCGTCCGGAAACCCGGCACGGTCGGCCGGATGCGGCGGCAGTCCTCGGCCCGCAGCCCGCGCGCCCCGCGCAGGTCCGCCCAGTCCACGCATGCATCCGTCAGCTCGGCGCCCGCCAGCCGAGCCCCGCGCAGGTCGGCGTTGTACAGGTTCGCTCCGCCGAGTCGAGCCCCGTCTAGACGGCTGTTCGTCAGGAGCGCCTCGGGCAGGTCCGCGCCGCGGAGATCCGCGCCCGAGAGGACCGCGCCGTCGAGCGCGGCGTGAGCGAGGCGCAGGCCGTGCAGCGGCGCCCCCTCGGCTGCCCTCGCGCGCAGGCAGTCGGCGAGCGATTCGTACCCCCGGGCGCGCGCCCGATCCGCGCGCTCCCCGGGCGGCAGGTCGGGATCGTGGAGGAAGCAGAGCCCTGACGAGCCGGCGGACCCCGTGCAGCACCGGCCGCCGCAGATCGGGCACTCGAAGCCGCAAGCGGTCCGAGCCTTCTCATTCCCGGCCATGCCCACTCCTCCGCTCCTCGGCGTCGGTCAGCCGCCGTCCGGGTCGACCCCGAGGTCGCGGACGGTGAAGATGGGGGTGAACCGGACACCGCGCTCGGCGAAGGCGTCGGCCGCGCCGGCCAGCCGGTCGATTATGGCGATCACGCGGACGACCTCGCCGCCCCGGCCCTCGACGGCGTCGATCGCGCGGAGCGTGCTGCCCCCGGTGGTCACCACGTCCTCGACCATCAGAACCTTCTCCCCCGGCTTCAGGTTCCCTTCGACGAGCCGGCCGGTGCCGTGCCGCTTCTGCTCCTTGCGACAGATGAACCCGGCGAGCCGGCGGCCGCGGGCGTCGGCCATCGCGAGCACCGCGCCGACGATGGGGTCCGCGCCCAGGGTCATCCCGCCGATGGCGTCGATCTCGTCGTCCTCGATCATCGCCAGGATGACCCGGGCAAGCACGTGTGCACCGTCCGACGACAGCGTGAGCAGCCGGCCGTCGATGTAGTAGTCGCTCTTCGCGCCCGAGGCGAGGGTGAACTCGCCGGTCTGGAACGCGTCGCGCTTGATCAGCTCCAGCAGCGTCGCCCGGTCCGCGTCCAGTTCCGTCATCGTTCGCTCCCTGAATGCTCGGCCCCGATTCTAGCCGCGCCGCCATGCAAGTCAACAGCCGGCGAGCCCGCGCGCTCGATGTGCGGCTTCCGCGGTGATCGGCGCCTGCACGGTCACACGGAGGCGCGGAGAACGCGGAGGAAAGACCGGACGCGGGACTTCTCAGAGGGCTTTCGCCGACGCCGCGAAGAGGCATTTGCCATGTCCAGTGTGATCAAGCTGGCGTGACTGTAGCCGGCCTCCATGAGGCCGGAGAAGGGCCGAGGTCATGGACCTCGGCTACAATTTGTGATCGCAGCAGGGGACATCGCAAATGCCTCGCGCCGGACCTCTACCGCCAGATCATGAACTGCTCCAACCCCTTGAGAGCGAGGCCGGGCGAGACC
>JAWODX010000402.1:0-2877 GCA_046483085.1 Planctomycetota bacterium | reverse complement strand
AGGCAACTCGGATCGCCGCCGTCCCAGTTGAACGCGAACTTCGGCCGGCCCAGGTACCGCAGGTCGACGAACCGCGCCCCGACCAGCCCGATCTCCTCCTGGACGGTGAACAGGACGGTGAGCGGGGGATGGGGCAGGTCGCCGTCGAGGATTTCGATGGCTGCGGTGAGCACGGCGCCCACCCCGCTCCGGTTGTCCGCCCCGACCCCCGTCTCCGTCTCCGACGTGATGTGGTCGCTGCTCCGGACCGGCCGCGCATCGCGGCAGATGGGCACGGTGTCCATGTGCGCCATGAGCAGACGGCGCGGGGCGCGGGAAGAGCCCGGGATGCTGACGACCAGGTTGCCGCACTCGCCGCCGTAGGGACTCTTCTTGTGCGCGTTGTCGTACCGCACGGCCTTCTTCGGCGCGCCGGCCTCGGCGAGCAGGTCGACGATGGTCTCGGCGATCCGCTGCTCCTGGCAGGAGACGCCGGGCACGCGGAGCAGCTTCATCACGGTCTCGATGGCGCGGTCTTCGTCGATGGCGAGGTCGGCGGCGGATGCCTCTTCGAGCGGTTGCCCGGTCACGGTGCCTGTCCTTTCTCCCTGTAGCGTTGCACGAACGCCTGGTAGTCGGCCGGGGTGTCGATTCCCAGCGCTTCGTAATCGGTCTCGGCGACCTGGATGACGCGGCCGTTCTCGAGGGCTCGGAGCTGTTCGAGCTTTTCGGTCTGCTCCAGCGGGGTCTGGGGCATGCCGGCGAATTCGAGCAGGAACTTGCGGCGATACGCGTACAGTCCCACGTGGAGCAGGAAGACGGGTTCTCCGTCCGCGTCGCGGTGGTGCGGGATGGGGGCGCGCGAGAAGTAGAGCGCCCCGCCGTCAGTGTCGAGGACGACCTTGACGACGTTGCGGTCGGCCGCCCGGCTGCGGTCGGTCGTGCGGCTGGCGAGCGTGGCCATCACGGCGCCCGGCGCCCGGTCGAGCGCGCCGACGGCGGCGTCGATGGCGTCGGGTTCGATCTCGGCCTCGTCGCCCTGGATGTTGACCACGACGTCGTGGGGGAGGTCGGCGGCGACCTCGGCGATCCGGTCGGTGCCGGTCCGGTGTTCGGCCGAGGTCATCCGTGCCTCGGCGCCGAACTCGGCGGCGGCGCGGCAGATGCCCTCGTCGTCGGTGGCGATGATCAGGCGATCGAGCGACCGGGCCTGCGCGGCGCGTTCCCAGACGTGCTGGACCAGGTACTTGCCGGTGTCGCGGAGGAGCGGCTTGCCGGGCAGCCGCGTCGAGTGATACCGGGCGGGGATGATGCCGACTGCGTTCACGAGCCTGGAGCGTCCCTGGTGGTCGGTGGTTCGGGTTTGCGGCCCGGGCCGGAGCCGGCCCGGTCCGACGCGGCCGCTCCCACCGCACGCTCGGTGAGAGTGGCGGTTATTGTACCCACCTTCAGGTGGGCGTCAATACGGAGCGGGTAGCGTTCGGCCTTGTCGAGCCAGACGACGAACCGCGCCCCTTTCATCAGCTTCTCCGTTACGTCGCAGGTGATCTCCGCCACGAGCGCCGGCCGGGTCCCGCCCGACGGGAGGGTGAGCTCCTCTTCGCGCAGCACCGAGAGCGCGGCGACCGCGTCGCGCTTCCGGCCGGAGAGCACGAGGTCGAATGAAGCGCCGGGGCTGAGCGGGAGATGGCGGATGAAATAGGGCATCGACAGGTAGTGATGGGCGTTGGCCGGGATCTCGCGCGGCTCTCCCCGCGGCTGCAGGCCGGCACCTTCGTCCTCGTATGCGCGGAGGACGTGGGCGTCTTGATCGTAGACGAGCTTCTTGTGCTTGATGTCGCTGGTGATGGCGAGGCCGGAGTTGACGCGCTCCTCGAATTCGAGCGGAAGCAGCGTCTCGGCGTCGAGCACGGCGGTGAGCTGGCCCTTGAGCACGTAGACCGACGAGACCGCCTCGCTGGTGGCGAGGTCGCAGGTCACCCGGTAGGTGGCCCGCCTGTCATCGTGCTTCCTGGGCGGGCCGACGGCGATCGCGACCTCGCCCGACTTGCCCAGCCGCGAGGTGACGTCGTAGCGCAGACGCTCCCGCGGGAGCGCCTTGTAGGTCGGGCGCGCCGGCGGTTCCCGGTCGTTCGTCGGATGTTCCTCGCCGTCGCGCACGAGCGGCTCGGGGTCGCCCACGTGGGCCTGGCGGATGCGCCCGGCCACGTAGTAGCCGAGCATCGCCAGGAGAATGGCCGCGAGAACGCCGGCCCCGATTTTCAGAAGCCGCTTCCGCGTCATCTGGCCGGTCTCCCGTTTGTCCGGCCCTGCCGGCACAGCGTCGCGGGCCGCCCGGCGGTGGGGCAGAGATGGTCCATTACGGCTCCACGTCCAGCCGGAGGAAGAACATGACAATGGAGGAAGGATCAAAGCCAGGAATGTCTTCTCCCCCTATAAGCTCCATCCTGGCCCTGATCGTTTCCCCATAATGGAATAACCTGTCATCGCCCATGATCCGTATTCGCAAATGGGCATCGGAAGAGGTGCTGTCATCTTCCGGGTCTTCAATAAAAGGCTGGATTGTAAAATTTGGAGAATTCCCGTGAGCTGTTATGCGGCCCTCTTTTATGTGCTCCGCCTGGATATAGTAATTACCGTAAGACACCTCGTCTGGGATAGAGATGTGAGTAGAAAAAATTTTTCTTTCTTCATTGGGGTCCCTGGGTCTATATCGCACACGTTTTGTGACCAAAGGATCAGGAGTCATAACAGTCACAACTCTAAAGATAATCTGCCCTGGATCCACCCTGTCTTGAAACCAATAGTGCACCTGGAGCTGTTCCCCAGGCAGGGCCCAATCACCTTCATTGGGTTGAACAAAGTTGATTCCCCTGCAATTATCTCTGATTGTGAATG
>JAWODX010000291.1:0-8418 GCA_046483085.1 Planctomycetota bacterium | reverse complement strand
CAGACCAATTCCGCGCTGCAAGATTCTTTGGCGGTTTGATTTGCTTGTTAAGCATTTTTGTTTTTAATGGGCGCTGACCCTATTTTATTTTCTCCACCAATCGTGCCATTTCGCTTGATCCTCCCCAAAGTTCTATTCTGTTAAACCGCTTCACACCATAGGAAGATAAGGAATAGCGTTTTATCCTTCATCCTGAAAGGTTCTAATACCCGTTTTTAGCTAAAAACACGCTTTTAATATATTTCTGCTATTCCTTTGCACCGGCTTTTTTGAGGATCTTAACTATCTCGGAATGGCCCTTTTTAGACGCAACCATCAAGGGTGTGGCCCCATTATTTGCCGACCGGAGAGCCGTGTGCGGGAGAACTGCACGCACGGTTCGGAGGGGGGGAGGGGCCGGAACCAACCGGCTCTTCCTACCCCTATCAGGAACGCCGCCCCGGCCGCCGCAGATCGTCGCGCTCGTAGTATACGACATCGCCCGATTCGCGGCGAGGACGACATGTTCGCCTTGGCTCGGGCGGCGTGCTGTATCTATATGTATCCGGTTTGGTCGATTTTCCGCACCTCTTTTTGGCGTTTTTTTTGGAATAGGCGTAAATCAGCGCCCATGAAGTAGACGCAGATGGACGCAGATTTCGCAGATGAGAAGCGGGAGCCACGGATGGGAGAAGCCAATCCGAAATCCGAAGCACGACATCCGACAGCCGCGGCTGAACTCGGACCAACGCGGACGGAACTGCCGGATCCGAACTCAGCGAGACCTGGCCCGGAAACGGCTCTGTTGCTGCTCCTGCGTGCGACACAAGACAGGTTGCATTTCGGACCTCGTCACGCGCGCAACCTGCCCGCGTGTCGCGAGGGTGCCTCGCCCTCGCACTGTCTATAGAGCGGGATCGCGGCCGGGATGGTCGCGAGACCGCGGGCAAGATGCCCGCGACACAGACCAACCGCGTGCAAACAATATAGTGTCGCTCATAACATCCGTGTCTATCCGTGTTCATCCGTGGCAGATGTTCCGACGGGGCGATCCGGAACGACCGCGGGCCGAGATGCCGCCCGGGCGAACGTCAGCCCTCTTCGACGGCCCGGAGGATGCTGTCGAGGTCGTTCTCGGCGGGGATGGGCCGGTTGGCGAAGTCGTTGGTCTCGACGTGGTAGTCGGCCATCTGCTCGGCGAGCTGGTCGGGCTCGAGCGAGTGGTAGGCGACGGTGGCGTTGGGGTCCTTGAGCAGGTGGCCGGTGAGGATGCAGACGACGCGCTCGCCCGGCTCGATGACGCCCTCGAGCCGGAGCTGCCTGGCGCCGGCGACGGACGCGGCGGAGGCCGGCTCGCAGCCGATCCCGCACCGGCCGACCATCGCCTTCGCGTCGATGATCTCCTGGTCGCTGACGGCCCGGACGACGCCGTCGGTGAAGTCGAGGGTCCGCAGGCATTTCTTGAGGTTGACCGGGCGGTTGATCTCGATGGCGCTGGCCATGGTCTTCGCCCGGCGGTTCTGCTCGTCCATCAGACCGTAGAAGTTCTCGATCTTCCGGTCGTCCACGTCGCCGTCGTTCCAGGTCAGCCCTTCGTCGTTGACCAGGCGGGTGAGCGTGTCGGCGCCGGTCGAGTTGATGACGGCGATCCTCGGCACGCGGTCGACGAGGCCGAGCTGCTTCAGCTCGATGAACGCCTTTCCGAAGGCGGAGCTGTTGCCGAGGTTGCCGCCGGGGACGACGACCCAGTCGGGCGGCTCCCAGGCGAGGCCTTCGAGCACGCGGAACATGATCGCCTTCTGCCCCTCGAGCCGGAAGGGATTGAGCGAGTTCATCAGGTACATGCCGGTCTCGTCGCAGGCCTCCTGGACGCGGGCCATGGCGTCGTCGAAGTCGCCCTCGATCTGGATGGTCTTGCCGCCGTAGTCGAGTGCCTGCGAGAGCTTGCCGTAGGCGATCTTGCCGCTGCCGACGAAGATGATCGCTTCGAGCAGGCCGCTGGCCGCGGCGAAACAGGCGAGGGAGGCGGACGTGTTGCCGGTCGACGCGCACGCGGCCCGCGTGGCGCCCGCCATCCGGGCGTGGGTGAACGCGCCCGTCATCCCGTTGTCCTTGAACGAGCCGGAGAGGTTCAGGCCCTCGTACTGGAGGAAGAGGTCGCCCTCGTTGATCCCGACGAAGGGCGCGAGGTGGTCGGACCGCTTGAGCAGGGTCTGTCCTTCGCCGATGGTGAGGACCTGGTCGGGGTCGGCGAAGGGGATGAGCTCGCGGAAGCGCCAGACGCCGCTGAAGTCGAGCGGGTTGCGCCGGTTCGCCCAGCGGGTCTCGAAGAACGCCAGCGAGTCGGGCACGGGCAGCCGGTCCCAGTCGTACTGGACGTCGAGCAGGTTGCCGCACGCGGGGCACTTGCTGAGGACGTCGAGCAGGTCGAAGGTCCGCCCGCAGGCGGGGTGGATGCACTTCTGGAACGCGAGATCGGGCATGAGCGTCTCCGCCTACTTGAAGAGCTTCTTCAGGTGTGCCTCGAGGGCTGGTCCCCGCAGGTCCGTGGCAACGACCTTGCCGTCCTTGTCGAGCAGGTACGTGGCGGGGATGCTCTGGATGCCGTAGAGGCGGGCGACCGGGTTCTTCCATCCGCCGGGCTCTTCCCACGTCACGACCCAGGTGAGCCCGTTCTTCTCCGCGTAGCTCTTCGCCGCCTTCTTGGTCCGGTCGAGACTGATCGCGATGATCTCGAACTTCTTGTCCCCGTACTTCTTGTACGCCTTCTTCAGGTTGGGGATTTCGGCGCGGCAGGGGGCGCACCAGCCTGCGAAGAAGTCGATGAACACCACCTTGCCCTTGTAGTCCACGAGGTTGACCTCGTTGCCGGCGAGGTCCTTGGTGACGAACGGCTTGGCCGCAGTGCCGATGACCTCGAGCTTGTCGAGCATCCGCTCGACCTGCTTGGCCGCCCGATGCTTCGGGTACCGATCGAGGAACGCCTGGGCGGCGGTCTTGGCTTTCGCCCCGTCGCCTGTCTGGGTCGCGATGATGGTCACGAGGAAGAGAGCCGTCGCCCCCGCCTCGTTCTCCTTGTGCTTCTCGGCGAACTTCTCGAGTTTCGGCAGGCGCCCCTTCAATACCTTCAACTGCTCCTGCCGGCTCAAGTCCTGGTCGACGTCGAGCAGCTTCTTCAGCGCCGTCATCGCTTCGGGATCCTTCGGCGGCCCGTCCGCCGCCCACGCGGGCAGCGGGATCAATACGCCCAGGGCCAGAACGAGGAGAGCGACTCCGCGTCGTGATTTCTGCGTCGACATCCGAGCACCTCCAAAGGGAAGCCAGGTTCAGGACGTGCGACCTCGGCGCCATTGTAAGGCGGCCCGCGCGGGCGGTCAACAGATCATTCGCTGCGACCACGAGGCGCGTCCCCCGGCGGCGCTATTTCGCCGCCGGCCGGTCGAGCAGGACGAACCGGACCTGCTCCATCGCGGCCCGCCACGCCTTGCCCATGCACACCCAGCCGCCGGAGACCGTGTGGACCCCGTCGCCGGCCAGCAGCTTCCGGCGCGGCATCCCGCACGTCTGGTACTCCTCGAAGATGTACGCGACGGGGATCCTGTGCTTCCGGCACATGGCAGTGAGGGCTTCGTTGAACCGCGCCTCCGGCTTCGACTTCGGGTCGCGGAAGCCCCGGGGCGGGATCGTCCCGATGACCGGCACGCTCCCGTGCGTCTCGCAGCTCCGGGCGATGGCGAGCAGGTCGTCCATCGCCGGCGGGATCCGTTTCTCTGCCTTCGAGTTGTTTGTCCCGTAGAGGATAAGGCAGAACTCCGGCCGATGCTCCTTCATGTGCCGGTCGATGTGCTTCGCGCCGAACGACGTCCGCATCGCCGGATAGCCCTTCGCGATCACCTCGTACCGCCCCAGCGCGGCGGCCGCGTAGTGCCGGTAGTTCGTCGCCCCGGTCAGCGAATCGCCGTAGCAAAGCACCCGCCCGCGCACGACCTTGCCCGCGCCGGCGGCGTGGATCGCGCGCACGTGCGCGGCGTAGGACGCCCGGTCCTTCTCCTCCCGGGTCGGCTCATCCGGCTCGAACCGCCGCTCGACCTTCACGGTCACCGGCTTCGACCAGGGCCCGAGATTCTCCTGGAAATCCCATGCCAGCACCCGGTAGCGGTACCGGCCCGGCTGCCCGGGCTTGTCGACGAAGCGCGGCAGGCCGGGCTGGCCGACCTTGACGAACCGGCCGTCGCCGCGGGCGCGGCTGACCGCGTAGCCCGCGGCGGCCGTGTTGTCCGACGCGGCCCCCCAGGAGAGCGCGACGCCGTCGGCGGTGACCTCCGCCGCCAGGCCGGTCGGCGCGGCGGGCGCCGACCGATCGTCGCCACGGTAGACGACCAAGCCCCTCAGCCGGAGCACGCCCTTCCCGCCCGTCCTGTTCCCGTGGAAGAAGAGGCTGCGGAAGTCGGTCGCCGCGGCGATCCGGCTGTTCACCCGCTCGTTGTATCGGAACTCGCTCGCCCGATAGAGGATCGGCCGCCACTGCTCGTCGACCCAGTAGTAGCTGATCGGCGTGGTGTTGTCGCGGGCGCGGGCGTCGAACACGTTCAGCGGCACCTCGCTCACCCCGCCCGTCCCGCGGGCGACGAACGCGATCTTCAGGTTGCGCGAGCCGCGGATCGGGAGCGGAATGCGCTTCCGCGTCCCCTCGCCCTCGTCGCGGATGGTCAGCTCATCGATCTTCTTGTAGACGCGGACGCCGCCGGCGACCGTCCCCGTCAGGTACTCGGGCGGCTTGGGCAGCGGCTCGGCGACCCGGGTCACCCCGTCCTTCCGCTTCGGGATGTCCACGCCCTCGACGATCCCGTAGTCGTTCACCTTGTGCCAGTCGGTCTTCTCCATCACGGACCAGGAGAGCATCAGGCGCCGGTCGGCGCCGCCGGACCGGTTGCGGTTGATGTTCATCGACCAGACCTGGTCCTTGCCGACGTACGCGCCGAGCTCGGCGAGCGGGATCTTCGCGGTCAGCACCCACCGCGTGCCCTCCGTGACCGAGGTCTTGACGACGACCGAGCTGTTCCACGACTTGTCGACGTGCTGGTCGGGCTTGAACTTGCCGTCGGCGACGGTCCCGATCGCGTTGAAGATGAACTGGAAGTAGCCGACGCGCGGGTCGCCGGAGATGAAGAACTCGACGCTGTCGTCCCGGTAGACGGGCCCGTCGCGCTCGGTGACCGTCCGCTTCAGCCCGTCGGTGTCGGGCTCGGCGCAGTCGACGCCCAGGTAAAGATGCGTCGGGCCGAACAACACGCGGGCGGTCGTCCGGAGCGGACTCGGTTTCTCCTCCGTGGCCGGCCCGAGTTCGACGGGCGGGCACTGGCGCCAGACCGGCGAGGCGAGCGTCCCGTCGATCGGCGGGCCCTTCTCGACCATCACCGCCCGGAGTTTGCCGCGCGAGACGGCCGGCCCCACATCGGCCGCGCCCGCGGTCTGCGCCTCTTGCGGCGCGGCGGCGCAGCCGGCGAGCAGGCAGACGAGCACTGCGACATCCAGACCTCGCTTCATCGCCCTCCTCCTTTCCCGTACCGTGGAGTGCGCCTCGCATTGTACACAGCGCGGCCCCGGCACGCGAGGCCAAAAGGGCGAGAGGCATTTGCCATGTCCCCTGGTGCGATCACAAATTGTAGCCGAGGTCCATGACCTCGGCCCTTCTCCGGCCTCATGGAGGCCGGCTACAGTCACGCCAGCTTGATCACACTGGACATGGCAAATGCCTCGGCGAAGCGGCGCCCTGGGGTGCATCAGCGGAGTGGTGTCGGGCGACACGTACCGATCCACTTCCGCTGTCGCGGAAGCGGCTTGCAGCCGTCGCCCGCCAAGCGGGCCCCGGCCTGCCAGGCCGGTACCTGTCCCCCGGGTCCGCCGCCGGCGATCTCCAGCACCAGAGCGTTATGCGAAATGGTGGCCGGAGCCGGACGCGGGGCTGGGGGACATGACCGGAACGCGAAGCCGTTCGTGTCTCCCGACCACCGGCCCGCAAGCGACTTGCCCACCGACCGGAAACGTCTATAATACGCGCGGCTTCTCACCCCGGCCGGAGATCTGCCATGCATCAGTTCGCTGGAGCGCTCGTCCTGGCCGTCGGCCTGGTGTCGGTCGCCGCCGGCGGCGAGGTCTCCCCCGACTTGCTCAAGCAGCCCTGGTACCCGAAGGCGCCGGCCCTGCCCGAGCCCGAGGGCCAAGTGACCCGGGTGAAGACGGTCGGGGAGCTGTATCGCGCGGTCCGCGGGGTGCCGAACGGCGGCACGGTGGTGATCGCGGACGGCACGTACCGCATGCGCGGGCCGCTGATGATCCGTGACAAGAAAAACGTCACGGTTCGGGGGGAGTCCGGCGATCCCTGGAAGGTCCGGCTCGATTTCCACGGCGGCAACAAGGGCGTGGCGTTCACCCGCAGCACCGACTGCACCCTCGCCCACGTCCTCGTCGAGAACGTCCGGCAGAACGGGATCAAGATCAACTCGAACCTCGGGGTGCACCGCATCCGCATCTACAACTGCATCGGTCACAACGTGTGGCAGCGGCACGTGAAGGGCGTCCGCGCGCCGTTCGTCGACGGGAAGACCCGGCACGTGTTCGGCTGCCGCGTCGAGTACTGCCTGTTCTACAACGACCGGCCGAAGCGGCACGGCGATGACCCCGCCGAGGACGCCGACAAGGGCCGCCGCTTCGGATACAACTACCTCGGCGGGCTCGACGTCATGGGCGCCCGCGACTGGGTCGTCCGCAACAACGTGTTCCTCAACATCCACGGCAAGTCCTGGGGCGCCCGCGGCGCGATCTTCATGTGGAACGACACCCGGGACTGCGTCATCGAGGGCAACATCATCATCGACTGCGACCGCGGGATCTGCCTGGGCAACGGGCACCGGAAGACGGACAAGAAGACGGGCAAGCCGATCCTCCCCGTCCACGACACGCGGATGATCGTGCGCAACAACATGATCACCATCGCGGCGAACTCGCGACTCGACACCGGCATCCTCTGCGAGTTCACGAAGGACTGCAAGATCGTGCACAACACGATCCACGACCGGCGGAACCGGTCCGTGCGCCCGATCCGCATCGTGCAGGACAACGACGGCCTGGTCGTCGCCAACAACATCGTGAGCGGGCGCCGCATCCTCGTCCAGAAACACACCGGCACGATCCAGGTCGGGAACAATCTCGAGAAGCACGCCCCGGGCCGATTCGTCGACGCCGAGCGCGGGGACCTGCACCTGACCGAGAAGGCGACCGACGCGATTGACAAGGCCGCGCCGATGGAGGAGGTCAAGACGGATATCGACGGCGACGAGCGCGGCGAGAGGCCCGACCTCGGCGCCGACGAGTTCGCCGCGGACAAGTGACCCACGGCTGAGGGAGAGCGCGTGAAACTGGCACCGCTTGGTGACTATCTCAGAACGCTCGTCAAGTGGTGGCAGGGGCATCCTGCCCGTGAATACCCACGGCCTGGAAGGCCGTGCCACGCTTTTGAGATAGTTTCTTGGAGTCGCGGCGGCCGCGTCGACGGCAGTTGCAGGTTGTCGGAGCACCGCCGGCAAGACGCCGGCCGAGAAGATGGACGACGTGCAGCCCCTCGGCGGCTGCTGCTCGGGCGCGACTGGGTGCTCGGATTCACAAATACGGCGACGTATTCTTGTCGGGCGGACCGGCACGCCGAACGCGCCAGCTTGACAGTTGGACCCGGAGTGATGGTACCGCGGTGACCGCCGGCGGTGACGCCGATGGTGACGCGGGCATCCTGCCCGCGTGTGGCGAGGGCGTCTCGCCCTCGCAGTGTGCCTGCGGCGGGATCGCGGTCAGGATGGCCGCGAGACCGCGGGCAAGATGCCCGCGACACCGAGACCGCTGAGGCGAACCCTGGCCGGAGCGCCAAGGAAGAAAGGCAGAAAGAATGAGATACACGTGCCGGACACTGCTCGCGGTCCTTGCGGCCGCGATCGTGGTGGCGATCTCCACCGCCGCCGCGCAGGAGCTGCCCGAGGTCGCCGCCGTCGACAAGGCCCCGACCGTGGACGGCCTGCTGACCGACGCGGCCTGGAAGGAAGCTCTCCCGCTGGCGCTGGACGGCTATTGCGACGGGGCGCGACGGGAGAAAGGCGAGGCGCCCGAGAGCGCGACACGGGCGTTCGTCGTCACCGACCAGGACGCCCTTTATGTTGCGTTCCGGTGCGAAGAGCCCCACCCCGACGGGCCGTGGGTGTACGAGAACGAGAAGTACCGGCGCCGGCGCAACGCGCACGTGATGGCCGGCGACTACGTCGCGCTCGCCATCGACATGGGCCGGTTCGGCTTCTATAACTACTACATGTTCTTCGTGAACCCGGCGGGCGACCTGTACAAGTGCTTCACCTGGCCGCACCGGTATGACCTGGTGCTGCGCGACGTCGAGCT
>JAWODX010000241.1:0-4409 GCA_046483085.1 Planctomycetota bacterium | reverse complement strand
CCCGGATCGGATAGTCGTCCCGACCGTGCCCCCGTTCCAACTCCAGCGTCCGCATCAACCGCTCGGCCGGGAGAGCCTCAAGTACCAACCGCAGACGTTCCAGGTCTCCCAGACTCTCGATTTCTTCCCACCCGAACAGCCCTCTTTGTGGTATCATTGCCATCGGCGGCTCCTTTCGTTGTAGAGTGTCGATCGATGCGGCTATCTCTATGATACAGGAGCCGCCATTTCTGGCGCATTTTCCCGGGGTCGATTTCCGACTTTTTCCGTCCCGATCGACGTAAGTCCAGTAATCTCGGTCCAAAACTGGGGTAAGAAGTTTCCCAACTTCCTCCTGTCTCGCCAAACCCCAACCCCTTGCGATCATCGCAAATGCCTCGGCCTTGTGCCGCGGGGCGGCGGCCGCTATAGTCCGGCCGGGTCTTCAGACAACGCGCGGAGGCGGAACATGCGGCAGATCGGACTGAACCTGGTGACGCTGCGGGATGGGCGGGACGCGGGCCGGCACCGATCGCGCCTCGCCGGAGCAGATTGTCCTTGACCCGCCGCCTTGTCGGGCGATAAGCTACGGCGCCTGCCCGGCCCAGGATCCAGATCAAGGAGCCCATGCCATGAGACGCCTGCTCTTCCTGCTCGCACTGTCTGTTCTGATCGTCGGCCTGTCCGCCGGTTCCCTGACCGCAGCCACCGCGACGGCGAAGCCCCGGCTCCACGTCCCGCTCACGCTGACCGAACGGGCGGGGATCGCGCGAACCGACGAGCCGGTCACCGGGGGCGTGCCCCTGCCGGAAGGACTGCTGGCCGACACCGGCAAGCTGACGGTGCTCGACCCGGCGGGCGAGCCGGTCCCCGCCCAGTTCACGGTCGCGACCCGCTGGTACCCGGGAAAGTCGATCAAGTGGGTGCTCGTCGACTTCCCGGCGTCGTGCCCCGCCGACGAGAGCGTCGTGTACACGCTGGCCGACGCGGGCAAGAACCCGGCGCCCGCGGCGCCGGTCGTCGTGAAGAAGGACGGCGACGCGGTGACGCTGACGACCGGGGTGCTGAAGCTGGTCATCCGGCGCGACAAGTTCAACCTCATCGACGAGGCGTGGGTCGACGAGTCGGGCGGCGGCAAGTACGACGACACGACGCGGGTCATCCAGCCGCACAAGAACGGCCCGCTGCTCATGCAGTGCGGCACGGGCCTGCCCAACTACAAGCGGTACAGCCCCCTGAACGACCCGGGCTGCACGGTCGAGATCGAGGAGGCCGGGCCCATGCGCGCGGTCGTCAAAGTCACGGGCAAGCACATTTCGACGGACAACCTGCCCGGCGAGGAGCATCTGCTCGACTTCGTCTCCCGCATCCACGCCCACGCGGGGAGCGGCCTGGTGGTGGTCGTCTACTCGATGATGTGTCGGCAGGGGGAGAACATCGGCCGGGGCGTCCCGCTCGACCGGGCGTGGTTCTCGATGCCGTTGACCCTGGACATGAAGACGCGGACCTGGGCCGTCGGTCTGCCGAACGGCAGGTCGCTGCATCCGCGCACGAACGTCGAGGAGGAGATGACGCCGTGGCGCAAGGACCTCGTCGGCCGGCCGGGCCGCGACGTGAAGAAGTACTACCAGGCCGGGCTCCACGACTGCTGGGTCCACGCCGACCGGAGCGACCGGATCACCTACCACGGCGATTTCTTCCGCAAGCGCGAGCCGGTCGTCGCGAAGGGGAAGCGGGACAAGAAGGGCTGCCTGACCGCGGGGTGGCTCGACCTGGCCGACGCCGACAAGGGCTGCGCGGCGGGCATCCAGTGGTTCTGGCAGACCTGGCCCCGCGCCGTCAAGGCCGATCCGTCGGCCCTGATGGTGATGTTGCACGCGAACTTCGCCAGCCGCCCGCCGCTGATGTCCCGCGCCAACTGCCCCCGCGCGATCTGGTACCCGGGGATGAGCCAGACGAGCACGACGATGTTCTACTTCCACGGGAAGCGGGACGTCGGCCGGATCGCCGCCGCCTACGCCGGCCTGAACCAGCCGCTCCGCCCCGTCGCACCGCCGCCCTGGTACTGCGAGCAGACGCAGGTCTTCGGCCGGCTGGCCAGCAGTGACCCGGCGCTCTACGACGCCGAGACGCGGAAGCTCGTCGCCGGGTACGACCGGCGGCTCAAGGCCACGCTCGAACACATCCTCCGCCAACGCGACTTCGCGTTCGGCGACTACGACCACTACGGGATGTTCAACTTCGGCGACGTGATCGACTACATCCGCGGCAACCGCAGCAACCCGACCGACCGGAACGTCACGTGGGACAACAACTACTACGACTACGCCCACGCGCTGTTCCTGCAGTTCGCACGCACCGGGGATGAGGCGTTCCTCGAGACGGCCATCGAGGCGCAGCACCACTGCATGGACCTGGACATGCTCTGCTGGCACCCGAACGACAAGATGATCGGATGCAACCGCTACTGCGACGGCGGGATGCACATCCGGATGGGCGGCGGCGGGATCTACGCATCCGCCACGTTCAACCACTACAAGACCCAGAGCCACTTCGAGCGGTTCTACCTGACCGGCGAGCGGCGGGCGCGCGACATGGGCCTGCTGTCGGCCCGGTTCGCGATGAAGAACAACGGGATGGGCTGGGGCGAGCCGCGCAGTCTCGGGCACGGCCCGCTCGGCGTGCTCGCCGCGTATGAGGCGACCGGCGACCTGAAGTACCTCGAGCGGATGCGCGAGTTCGAGCGCCAGAAGCACGCCGCCGCCACCCGCGACCGCAACCCGGCGCGCGTCCGCAAGGGCCGACACTGGCAGGGCGGCATCGGGTTCGAGGCGACCCGCGAGTACTACGAGCACGCCGGCGACCCCAAGGCGCTGGAGACGCTGAAGCTGCTCACCGCGCACTGCTTCCAGGTGGGCGACTGGGCCGAGAGCACCCTCCACGCCTTCGCGTTCCTCGGCGCCCAACTCGACAACGCCGAGTACAACCGCCGCGCCCGGAAACAGATCGGGACCGCGGGCCGCGGGATCGTAAAGCGCTCGTGGGGCTACGCCCAGAGCTTCGGCAACCAGCTCCGGAACGCGCCATACGTATTCTGGTATCTGACGAACGACCTGCCGAAGAAATGCGAACCCGACAAGATGGAGTTCTGATGGGCATGGGCGCACGGGAGCACGGGCGCATGGGAGAAGCGCGGCGCCCGCGCATGGGGGCGCGGGGGCGCGGGCGCGCGGGCGACATGTGGCGCGCAGCCGCACGCGCTCTGCGCCGGATGTCGTACGCCAGTGCAATAGGACTCATAGGTCTTATACCACCTATGTGTCTTATGGGCGGCACTGCCTCGGCGGCGCAGATCGAGCCGACCGCCCGCCTGAAGGTGGTGAAGACGACGACGCTGTGGAAGTCGCCCGACGGCAAGGTCGGCGCGCAGCGGGCGCGCTTCAGTCCCGACAAGCGCTGGCTCGCTTGGTTCACGACCGACGGCACCGTTTGCACGGCCAACCTCCAAAACAACAGGCGGGTGAGGAGCTTCCGCGCACCCGCCGACAGCACGTTCAGCGACCTCGTCTGGAGCCGGCAGAGCCAACTGGCCGTTTGCGTCCGCACCATCGGCAAGGACGGCGTCACGCGCCGGGTGGCCGTCGCGCGGCCTGAACAAGGGAATCTCGATCTGCTCACGGGTACGAACGGGGCCTACAACGTGGCCTGGCGCGACGACGGCAAGGCCATCGCGTTCTCGACCAAGACCGCCCTGTTTCATCGGGACTTCGCAACCGGGAAGACGGAGAACCTTCTCGACGGCCAGAAGGGCTGGCGGCCCAAGGGCGCACCGGCCTTCGAAGACCTCGTGTTCCACGGCGAGCGAGTGATCGCTCGCACATCCGGCACGATGAACTGGAGAGCCGCCGCTCCCGGTGGGGGCGCGAGCATGTTCGTTCCAGTGCGAGGCTTCTGCTCCGACGCACCCCGTGACCGTCTTTACATGGTCCGATGGCTGCCGGGGCCGGTGGGCATCCCCCGCGGCTGCGGCGTGAGCGGCTCCATCTTTCCCGTGAAGCAACCCGACGCAACCGGGCGCGATGAAGCATCCGACCTGAAAGCCCGCGATCTCCCGGCTCCCGTCGTCCCCTTCGACCACACGGCCGCCAAGCCGTACTGGCTGGTAGACATCTGGGACGCGACGTACCCGACCACGCTGCGGATCTCGCCGGACGGGAAGACGCTCACGTTCTGCGGGGTGAAGGCGGGCGTCCTGTCGAAGAACGCGTGGCGCGAGTTCTGCATCTGGCGGGTCCCGAGCGACGGCTCGAAGCCGCCCGCCGCCGTCGCGAGGTGCGGCCCGATCTTCAAGCGGATCGACGTCGGCGACACGCACTTCATCGGCTGGCGATACAAGATCGACAAGGCCGTCGTGCTCGGCGACCTCACCC
>JAWODX010000231.1:0-5867 GCA_046483085.1 Planctomycetota bacterium | reverse complement strand
GCCGGCCGACCCCGAGGTCGAGAAGCTGCGCCCCGACCTCACCCACGAGCAGGTGTGGAGCTTCTGGGTGGAGAAGGAGACGTTCGAGCCGAAGAGGATCCAGGTCGTGTGGCGGGGGGAAGGCCGGTCCGTCTACGAGTTCGACAGGTTCCACAGCAACACCGGCCTGGGCGACCGGGTCTTTCGATGCCCGCCGGGGCTCAAGAAACTGCCCCTGAAACAGGAAACCGAGTAGCTCCGCGATGAGCCGCCTCGTCCGGTTCCCGGCCGCCGTCCTCGTCCTGCTCACCCTCGGCTTCGTCGCCGGGCTCGCCTGGCTGATCCCCGTGCGCCGCGCCCGCAGCCGCGTCATCCGCCGGCTCTGCCAGTGCTGGGCGACCGCCCTGCTGCGCGTGCTCTCGGTCCGCGTGCGGCTCGACCCGCCCGACGCCGACCTGCCCGACCCCGCGCTCTACGCAGCGAACCACAGCAGCTATCTCGACATCCTCGTCGTCATGTCCATCAGCCCGGGGGTCTTCGTCTCGAAGCTCGGAGTCGCCTGGTGGCCGCTCATCGGCCAGCTCGCCGCCGCCAGCGAGACGCTGTTCGTCAATCGCCGCGACCGGTTCCGCGTCGGCCGGCTCGTCGACAAGGTCCGCGACCGCCTCCGCTCGGGCCGAAGCGTCGTCTTCTTCCCCGAGGCGACGAGCGGCAGCGGCGACTCGCTCCTGCCCTTCAAACCGTCGCTCTTCGCCGCCGCACGATGCGACGACGGGCCCCGCTTCCCCGTCCAGCCGCTCGTCATCCGGTACGAGTCCGTCGCCGGCGAACCGCTGAACACCGAGAACCGCGACCGGGTGCTCTGGTACGGCGGCAGGCTGTTCCTCCCCCACGTCTGGAACCTGCTCCGCGGGCCGGGCGTCGAGGTCACCGTTCGCGCCCTCCCCGCGCGGCCGCCCGGCGAGTCACGCCGCGAGTTCGCACGCGAGCTGCGCGAGGAAATGCTCAAAGAAATCAAAATCCCCGAAACCGTTCCGTAGGGCGCGCGTCTAATTCGGAAACGGCTCTTTGCGACAGGAGGAGGTGCGCGATGAGAAAGATGGCATGGGTTGTGGCGATGATTTGTCTGGCGGCGTCGGCGGCGGTGGCAGGCGAGGCGCGCCTGACCGCGCCGGAGTTCGGCGGCGACGAGGGGCTCAAGACGTTCATCGCCGGGTTCTACGAGCCGGTCGACGTGAAGGTCAAGGCCCGTGCTGCCCAGTACAAGCTGCCGCTCGACCTGGAGCAGGTCACGAACCGGAAAGCCGCGGCCGCGTGGCTGAAACGCCTTGCCGGCCTGGAGGCGAAGCTGAAGAAGAACGGGTTCGCCGCCGGCCCGGCCCGGCGCGGCGACGACGTCGTCGCGTTCTACAAGTCAATGAAAACGAGCGGCACGCCGATCTTCGTCACCTCCGACTCGCTCCTCCACCTCTATCACATCCAGTTCGACGAGACGCTGAAGCACATCGAGGAGACCGAGTTCTTCGACGACGCGCTGGCGCTCTCGGTCGGCCTGAAGAAGCGCAGCGAAGAGCTCTACGGCCGGCTCGACGGCGAGGAGAAGGAAGCCGCCCGGCGGTGCGTCGGCTTTTTCACGGTGCCCGCCCTGCTCCTCGCCGAGGACACGATCAGCGGCGGGGTCGACGAGGCGATCGAGCACGTCAGGACCTGGCCGGAGAAACGATACTGGCAGAAGGCCCGCGAGTTCCAGAGCAAGTACCGCAACCTCGTCGAGGCGATGACCGAGCGCAAGCTCATCCGGCAGCGGGACGTCCGCAACAAGGCGAAGCTGCTCGCCGGACTGCGCAAACTGAAGAGCCAGGCCAAGCCAGCGGCCAAGGTCACGGTGCCCGATGCCGTGGCCGAGGAGGTCACCGCCGAGCTCGAGCTGATCGCCGCGCACAAGGGCTTCGCCAGAAGCCCGCTCTTCCGCTACCAGGAGGACTATTCCCAGTACGTGCCGCGCGGCCACTACACCCGGAGCGAAAAGCTGAAGAAGTACTTCAAGGCGTTCATGTGGTTCGGCCGGCTCACGTTCCTCATCAAGGGCAAGCGGCCGGGCTCCGCCGACCAGGCGCTCGTCTCCCAGAAGGAGGCGCGCATCCAGACGAAGGCCGCGGTGCTGATCACCTCGATGCTCGGGACGGCGAAGCTCGACCGCGGCCGCACGGCCCGGCAGGTCTGGGAGCGGATCTACCGGGTCACCGCCTACTACGTCGGGCTCGCCGACGATCTCACCCCCGGCGAGTACGGCGGCGCCATGCGCGATGCATTCGGCGCGCAGTTCGCTACGGCCGCGCTGGGCGACAAGGACAAGTGGTTCGCATTCCGCAAGGCCCTGGCCGAGATGCGCCCGCCGAAGATCTACAGCGGGACCGGCGACATCGTCGGCCCGCCCGTCGAGATCGCGAACGAGAAGACGCTCGCCGACGCACTCGAACAGACCAAGGGCCTCCGGCTCATGGGCCAGCGGTACATCCCCGACTCCTACATGATGGGCCAGCTCGTCTACCCCACCGTCGGCAAGTTCACCGGTGAGGGCACACCGTTCACCCTTGTGATCAGCGACGGCGGGCCGATCCGCGGGTTCCCGCGCGGGCTCGACGTGCTCGCCGTGCTCGGATCCGACCGCGCCCGCGCACTCATCAAGCAGCTCGGCGACGATCAGTACAAGAAGTACGACGAGACGCTCGCCCGGCTGCGGAAGGAGTTCGGCGGCCTGTCGAAGAGCGACTGGAACCGCAACCTCTACTGGAGCTGGCTGTATGCGCTGAAGGCGCTGCTCGAGGTGCCCCACGACGGCTACCCGACGTTCATGGGGACCGACGCCTGGCTCGACAAGCAGGTCAACGCCGCGCTCGGCTCGTGGGCACAGCTCCGCCACGACACGATCCTCTACGCCAAACAAAGCTACACCATGACAGCCACGGGCATGCCGGCCCGGCCCAGGATGGTCGAGGGATACGTCGAGCCAGTCCCCGAGTTCTACGCCCGGCTGCTCGCACTCACCCGGATGACCCGGCGCGGGCTGGGTGCGATGGACGTGCTCGACAAGCCGGCAACGCACCGGCTGGCCTCGCTCGAAACGATCATCGAGCGGCTGCTGGCGATCAGCCGGGCCGAGCTCGCGAACAAGAAGCTGACGAAGGACGACTACGCGTTCATCCGGTCGTTCGGCGATCAGCTCAAGAGCGCCGTCGCCGGCGTCTCCACCGACGGGCTCCAGACGACGATCATCGCCGACGTCCACACCGACGGCAACAGCAAGCAGGTGCTCGAAGAAGGCACCGGGATGCTTCGTCCGCTGTACGTCGCCTACCCGATGCCCGACGGCGGCGTGGTCATCGGCTGCGGCCCGGCGTTCAGCTACTACGAGTTCAAGCACCCGATGAGGCACCGCCTGACCGACGAGGCCTGGAAGCAGATGCTCCGCCGGCCGGACACGACGCCCGCCCTGCCGGCGTGGACCGATTCGTTCGGCGTCTCGGCGCGGTAAGCCCAGGCCGGATGCGACCGGATGACCGGCCCGCCCGCGCGCATCCGCATCCAGCCGCGCTGACCGGCGGCCCCGAAGAGAAGCGCCTGGACACTGAACGACAGTGGGGTAACTGATCTGGCCGACTTGGGCGGCCATCCGTGTGTTCAGTGCGACTCAGTGTCAAATATCCTTCTTCTCTTGCTCCTCTGTCTTTTCTTGGTCGGTTGTGCGCTTGCACCGCCGCCTCCCCGCGCTAAGATACCCGGCCGAACGCGTCCCCTTCCGGCCGGGAGAGATCCATGCTCGAAACGAGACATCCGCACCCGCACGTCGACCCGCGAGCGCCGCGCAATCACTCGTCGCCGCGCACCAACCCGCCGGTCTTCGTCTGGCGGCCGCCGGAGGACGTCGACGCGTCCCGGCTGCTCGTCGCCCGCGACGAAACATTCGGCGACGTCTGCATCGACGTCGAGCTGACCGAGTCGACCTACCTCCCCGAGACGGCTCTCGAGCCGGGCCGGTATTTCTGGAAGTGGACGTGCGACGCCGGCGAGGCCGAGCCGTTCGAGTTCGAGATCACCAACGACGCCGTCTCCGTCGAGGTGCCGCCCGTTCCCGAGTGGCTCGAACGCCTCCCGGCTGACCACCCGCGGATCTACGTCCGCCCCGAGCAGGTCGACGCCCTCCGCGCATCGTGCACCGGCGAGCGCGCCGAGCCCTGGCAGCGCCTGAAAGCCAAGGCCGACCGGCTGCTCGACGAGCCGCACGAGATCGACGAGCCGCCGTTCCTCCCCGACTGGGACGCCGACTACGAGAAGGCGTTCACCCTCTGGCGGCGGATCCTGCAGGAGAGCCGGAACTTCGCACGCGGCGCCGAACTCCTCGCATTCGCCCACCTCGCCGGCGGCAGCGAGGACTACGCCCGCGCCGCCTGCCGGCGGATGGCCTCGTTCGCCGACTGGGACCCGAGCGGGTCAAGCCACATCGCCCATAACGACGAGGCGCACATGTCCGTCATCTGGCACGGCCCGCAGGCCTGCGACTGGGTGTGGGACCGGTTCACCCCCGACGAGCGCGAGCGGGTCATCGACCAGTTCCGCCGGCGCGGGCAGACGACGTTCGACCACATGCACGACCGCGGCTGCTACGGCGTGTCGCGGTTCGACTCGCACGCCGGGCGCGAGATCGTCTTCCTCGCCCTCATCGCACTCGTCTTCCACGACCACATCCCCGAGGCGAAGACGTGGCTCGAATGGCTCCGGCCGGTGCTCTGTGGCGTCTGGCCGATCTGGGCGGAGGACGACGGCGGCTGGGCCGAGGGCATCTCGTACAGCCTCGCCTACGTCGGCATCATGACCATGTTCGCCGGCGCCCTGAAGACGGGGGCCGGCGTCGACCTCTACCGCCGACCGTTCTGGAAGAACCACGCCGGCTGGCGGCGTGTGTTTATGCCCCCCTACGCCGAGTGGATCGGATTCGGCGACAACACAGACCGCAGCGCCGGCATCTGGAGCCGCACCGCCGAGCTCGTCCAGCTCATCGACCGCGAGACCGGCACCGACGAGCACGCCGGCTATGTCGCCGCCCTCCGCAAGGAAGCGCAAAAGATGCAGCCCGGCCGAGCCAAGGCGCCGCCCGGGGTGCTGCTCCAGAACTACCTTGGCGGGCCGGTCAACGACCAGACGAAGACGCCGAACGAGCCGAAAACGCTACACGTCTACCCCGACGTCGGCTGGGCGGCGATCCGGACCGACCTCGACGACCCGGCGAACGACGTCGCCCTGCTCTTCCGCTCGTCCCCCTACGGCGCCATCAGCCACTCGCACGCGAACAACAACGACTTCGTCCTCCACGCCGGCGGCAAGGTGATGGCCATGCCCAGCGGTTACTACGACGGCTACGGCTCGGCCCACCACGCCCAGTGGGTCTGGCACTCGAAGTCGCATAACTGCGTCACGCTCTCCGACGCCTCGCAGCTCCTGCGCTCGCGCGACTCGCGCGGCGCGGTCGTCCGCCCGTTCGAGGACGAGCGGCTCGCGTACTTCTGCGGCGACGCCGACGCCAGCTACGCCGACCGGGCCGACCGATGCCGCCGCCACGTCGCCTTCCTCAAACCCCACCGGTGCTTCGTCATGATCGACGAGCTCGTCCCGAAGGACGGCGTCGCGTCCTGCCTCCAGTGGAACGCCCACTCGTGGGCGCAGTTCGATGTGGACCGCGACGGGCGCAGCTTCCGGCTCGAGCGCGACGGCTCATCGCTCGCCGGCCGCTTCCTCTGCCACCGGAATGCGTTCTTCACCCTGACCGACGGCTGGGACCCGCCGCCGATGAAGGTCAAGGAGAACTCCCGCTGGTTCGACCAGCACAACCT
>JAWODX010000229.1:0-2878 GCA_046483085.1 Planctomycetota bacterium | reverse complement strand
TCATAGTTATGTCTGCCCAACACTCACCAACGAGGATATCATTGACATCAAGGGAGGCCGCCACCCGGGCCATTGCTCGGGGCTGCCGCAGCGCAGGCAGCGAGGAAAACCAGCGTTGTAGTGACAGGCTCCCGCCACCCACGCTCCGGATCCCACCCCGCCCCTTGCAGGACCTGGGACGCTCGGCTATCATCCGTGCGGGTCAGCCCACCAGAAAAGGAGTGCGAGCCAATGGCGGAACTCAGCGATGCGGACAGACAGACTTACCTCGACCGGGCGCTCAAGGCGGCGGACTGGTACGTGAACTCGCAGCTCAACCAGTGCGAGTACGGCGACGAATGGCACGCCGACCGCGGCCGGTTCGTCTACCATTACTTCATCCCCGAGAAGAAGCACACGCCGGGCATCAACTGGACCCAGGGCCGCGCCCTCTTCGTCCTCAGCGAGGCGTACAAGATCACCGGCGACGAGAAGTACCGCGACGCCGCCGAGCTCGGAACCCGCTACGTCGCCGCGCTCCAGGTCATGGACCCCGGCTACCCCCAGATCGCCGGGGCGATCAAGGAAGAAACCCCGCAGTGCAGCCGGTGCGGGGCGCTCGACGGCGCCCAGGCGGCGTCCGGACTGCTCATGTTCGAGAAGGTCACGGGGAACGCCGACGCGCTCCGCCGCGCCCGCGCCTTCTGCGACTACCTGCTGCGCCACTTCGACGACGAGAGCGGCCTGCCCGCCGTCGCCTACATGTACCCGGAAGAGAAAGTGGTCCAGGTCGGCGGATACGCCCAGCACGCCATCGGCCAGTGCACCGCCATCCCCTGCTGGCACCTCCACCGCCGCACCGGCGACGAGCAGTACCTCAGGCCCGTCGTCTGGGGCGCCGACTTCATCCTCGACTGCCAGCGCGACGACGGCGCGTTCCACAACGCCAAGGACATCACCCGGGCCGAGCCGCCCCGCCCGAACCACCACGAGGGACGCGGCGAGGGCGACCACCGATACGTCCTCTACAACGACGACGGCATGATCGTCATCATCCTCGCCGCGCACATGGCGACCGGCGAGCCGAAGTACCTCGACGCCGCCGTCCGATATGCCGACTGGATCGTGGGCCAGCCCGTCGAGGAGCGCCCCTTCTGCGCCTTCCCCGTCCGCGCCAACACCGTGCTCGACGTGGGCCGGCTCGCCGGGAAAGACTACTCCGGCTGGGTGCTCGACCACCTGGCCGAGCACGTGCTCGACCTCCAGGTCGAGGGCTCGGGCGACCCGAAGGCCGAGGGCGGGTTCCGGGGCGAGGACGAGGAGAACGAGGGCGGCATTTACGGCGGCACGTCGCTCGACTACGTGACGAACCGCGTGACGTGCTACGCCGCCGGCCTGCTCTTCCGGCTCTCCGGCCGCGGCACCGGCGCCGGGTTCAGCCCCTGGGGCCTGGAAGACTGAGCGCCAGACCGCGCTTTTTCACAGGTCGTATAGGTCCCATAGGACCTATGAGTCCTATAGAAGAGCCGCCGCCCACCCGCCTTCTGAGGAGGAAGCCATGCGCGACATGATCTTCGCCTGCCTCGTCCTGTTGATCGCTCTGCCCGTGACCGCCGCCGAACCGTCCGTCCCGCTCCAGGTCACCGAGCCGGCCGGCCTGGCGCGGGTGAACGCGCCGGTGACCGGCGGCGTGCCCGTCGGGCCGCTCGGCGCGAAGAGCGCCGGCGAGCTGGTGCTCGCCGACGAGGAGGGCAAAGCGGTCCCCGCCCAGGTCAGCCCGATGGTCCGGGCCGAAGACGGCCGCCTGCTCTGGGTGCTCGTCGACACCCAGGTCGATCTCCCGGCCCGGGGTGCGGCGACGTTCTCCCTGCGCCGCCGACGGCCCGCCGACCCGCCCGCCGCGGGGCCGGCCGACCACGGGCTCCGCATCAACGGCCGCCCGGCGGCCGACGCGATCGCCGACCTGACGGAGGTCCTCCGTGCCCGGACCCTCACCCTCTCCAACGGGCTCGTCCAGATCGAACTGTCGCCGGAGCGATTCAACCTGTTCGAGAACGTGTGGGCCGACGCGGACGGCGACGGCCGGTTCGCCGACGATGAGAAACTGCTCGATCCGTCGAGGCCCGAACCGCCGAAGGGCGAGACCACGATGCCCGGCGCCGGGGTCATCCCCGCGCTGTCCGTGCATCGCCCGGACCCGAATGCGGTCTATTCGACGCGGTTCGGCAAGGCCGACAAAGTGGCCTTTGAGGACGCCGGCCCGTTCCGCACGACCGTCCGGCTCGACGGCACCTACGGCCGCGGGAAGGGCGACCGGTGGCTCGGCTGGACCTGCCGCGTCACGATGTGGGCCGGCCGGCGCGACGTCCGCGTCCTCTACGCCCTCCGCAACGTCAACCCGAAGCTCCGGCAGCAGGAGAAGGTGAAGCGGGCGACGCTGCGGCTCCGCCTGGCCGGGACGAACGGCTCGGCGAACTACCTCCTCGGGGCGGCCGACGTGCGAATGAGCCGCGTGACGAAGAGCGCGAAGCAGACGCCGAAGGGCAGCCAGTGGCACTCGCGCGTCGTCCTCGAACAGGTCGGCCCGTGCGAGGCCGTCTGCGGCAAGTCCCACCGCCGCTTCCACCACCTCGTCAACTACAGGACCGCCGGCTATCGCGTCCTCCAGGACCAGCCGAGCGGGCGCATGCCCGTCGCCGACGTCGGCTTCGAGTGCGACGGCTGGCTCGCGCTCGACGGCGGCCGCGGCTCGGCACTCGTCTGGCTCCGCAACTTCACCCGCGACAACCCGAAGCGGGTCGAAGCCGTCCACGCCGGCACGATCACCCTCGACCTCATCCCGCCCGACGACGGCTCGCCCCAGCCGTACTACAGCAAGGGCGGCTACTGGCTGGGCGAC
>JAWODX010000219.1:0-4411 GCA_046483085.1 Planctomycetota bacterium | reverse complement strand
GCCGGCACAGCAGCTTCACGAGGGTGGTCTTGCCGGCGCCGTTCTCGCCGACCAGCGCGACGACCTCGCCCGGCCGAACGTCCAGCGAGACATCCTGGACGGCGTTGCGCTCGCTCCCCGGATAGCGGAAGGTCATGTGGTCGAAGACGATCCCGCTCGACATGGGCCGGGGCACCGGCCTCGGTCGCGCCGGATCGACCACCCGCTTCTCGAGGTCCAGGAACTCGTAGAAGTTGGAGAGGAAGAGGCTGCTTTCGTACAGCCCGGCGATGCCCCCCAGCGTCTGATGCAGGAACCCCTGCCCCCGTTGGAAGGCCTGGTAATACATCACCAGCCCGCCGACTGTCAGGACGCCGTACACCGTCCGGTACGCCGCAAACCCCACGGCCCCGAAAACGGCGAGCGCCGAGACCGACAGGGCGACCAGTTCGGCGGCCGACTCCCGCGCCGCGATGGACAGCCGCTCGCCCCGGAGCCGATCCCGAAGTTCGCTGAACCGCCGGATGAACGTCGGCCCGAGGTCGAACAGGCGGATTTCCTTCGCGTGCCGCCCGCCGGTCAAAATCCAGTTGAGGTACCGCGACCGCCGTTGCGTCTCGGTCGCCCGGCGTCGCCAGGCGAACCGCCCACGAGCGTACTTGATCCGCACCAGCACGGTCGGAATCATCGACGCGAGCAAGACCAGGGCCAGGCCCCAGTGCAGCGCGAACAGCAGGCCGGCGACCGCCAGCAGCGAAATCGTGTTCCGGCCCACCCGGATCAGGTCCTGGACGATACGCGTGGGCCGATACGGCGCCTCCTTCTGCGCCAGATGCAGCGTGTCGTAATACTTCGAATTCTCGTAATAGCTCAGATCGACAGCCACCGATTTCGCGTGCAGAATCTCTTGCACGTGGTCCGTGACCAGTTGCGACTGCGCCTCGCTGACCAGGTTGCTCAATGACTGGCAGATGCTGTTCAAGACCGCGATGCCCGCCGCGATACCGATGAACAGGCCCACCTGAGCGAACGCCTCCGCCTTGTCCGCCGAGGCCACCCCGTCCGCCACGCCGTCGATGATCAGCTTCATCACGTAGATGGCGGCGAGCGGCAACAGCCCCTGGACAATGACGATCCCGACGCTCGCGACCGTCCAACGAGGGGCGCTCCGCCACACCAGCCCGACGGCACGGGGGATCCCGGCGATGTGTTTCAGTCGTTCCTTCATGAATGGATCACCCGCCGCGCGACTGCTCCGAGCTTACGACGAATTCGGAGGTACAGCGGCATCAGCCACGGGGCTGCCGGCAGCAGCCGCGCGCAGAGGACCCCGAGCATCCGACCGACCGGGCCGTCGAAGCGTTTCGGTCGACCGCGTCGCTGCGTCGCGACCACTCGGCCGAGCACCTGGTCCGCCGGCAATGGCGGGTCGAACCGCCGATGGGTATCTCCCTTGGTCCGCAAGACAAGACCGCCGGCCTGCCATTGTTTCTCGACCAGGCGATGGGCGACCAGCTCCGAGCCGCTCCTGTACACCACAATGTCCCCGATCCTTACCTCGGCCCCGGTCGCCGGCCGAATGATCAGCGTCGAGTCCGGATGGATCGCGGGAAGCATGCTCGATCCGGTTCCCGGAAGTCGCAGTTCGTGTCCCGCCCGCAGGATTTCCTCGCCCCACAGGATCGACACTTGCTCGGTCAGCACCAGACCTCCCCGTCCACGTGTTCGAGCAGGAACGGCCAGACCTCCGGCTCCGGCCGGAACCGCAGCTCGTACAGGGGCACGGCCTCGGCGGCCTCCAGCGCGTGTGCCGCCGACCCCGCCTTGTGCCTCGGGGCGTCGTCCAGAGCAATGACGCACCGCAGCAGATCCTGCGCCGCCCGCCGGCCTGATATCGGTCGGCAGTCCATCGCCTCGCCCGCCCGCGCCTTCGTCAGCTTGATCATCGCGCCGACCTTCGCGCTGGCGTTTGCTCCGCCGCCCAGCTCCGGCGAGAACGGGGTCCCGTACGCCGTCCACTGGTCGTCGGATTTCTGCACGATGACTGCTTCGCCTGACAAGATATGATCCGCCCTGGCCAATCCCGCGATGGTGCTCTTCCCGCTCTCCGACGGCCCGAAGAAAAGGAGCGCCCGGCGCCGGTGGACTACACCCGAGCAATGCAGCAGGAACCCGCCGGCGCGCTCGACGAGGAACGACACGGCGAAGCGGATCGCAATCGCAGCCGTCGGCACGTGCCGGCTGCTGTACACCGCCACGTCCAGCGTGTGACTGCCCAGATCAAAGCGCCCGATCATTCCCTGCCCCATCACGAATCCGTGGCCGTTGCGCCAGAACGAGCGGAATCGCCTTTCGTCCGACGCCCGGACCAGTCTCTCTGTGGCGGACGCCGCGAGCTCGGCCGCTGTCGGATCGACGAACACGTTGGCGACCAGTTGCGGCGGATCCTGCGTCCGGAACGGATCCCAGCGCCGCGCGATCCGGTCCGCCTCCAGCGGCGTGCGAACCTGGCAGGTGACCTCGCCGAGCTTGAAGCTCGCCACGGCCATCGCACCCTGTCCCCGGGCCGCGCTGCGGTTGACCGCCGCAGACATCGCTGTGGCGAGGTCCGGCATCAGGACATCCTCCGGCAGGTTACGAACGGTGGTTCCCGACCGGGGCACAGAGCGACTGGAAGTCCGTTTCATCCGAGTCGTACCCGCAGGACGCTTCATCCGATTTGGTGCACTGCAATGCCACCCGCTCGAAGATCGGCTCCACGACCAGGTAGGGACGCTTGAACGAAGGCGTTGTGCTCATCCGTCATTTCTCCTTGCCCTCCCTGGTATCGCTTAGTGATCACTCGATGACGAGCACATTCAGGACAGAACGAACTTCCTGCCGGGGCTGTCCGGGCAGACAAACATCCATTGCCCGCACAACGGAGCCCTCCACACTCCCCGCGCGAATCAGCTCTTCGGCGGGCCCATCGGGACCGAATCGTCGCAGGACGGTCCGTCGGGGTCGCAGTTGTACGCCTGCGGGGGTGACTTGGTGCAGGTCAGCGCCACCCGCTCAAAGATCTGCTCCACGACCAGGTACGGCTGCTTGAACGACCTCACCTCTCGCGGCTGGGCCATCGTCAGGCCTCCTTCTCCTCCCCCGCGTATTTTGCCAATCCCTTTTCGACCAGGAGGTCCACAAAGGACCGGACCTGCTCCTCCACGGTCCCGGGCGCCGAGGACAGCACATCACCGGTGGCCTCGGGCGCCTCGTCCTGTTCTACGACATCTCCAGCATCCAGTTCGTAGTCCGCACAGATCTGTTCGACGATCTGGTCAACGGTTCGATGGTTATCGATCAGGTCCCAGATGGCGCGGCCGGATTCCGACGGCGAAACGAGCTCGTTGGTGTTCGCGTTCACGATGATCAGCTCGCCGTCTACGTCCTTTTCCAGGACGTTAGGCGTGCGCCGCGGTGTTCTGGAATCCATGCGCCGTCTCCAGGAAAGGGCTATCGTCCAGGCGTCCCGCCAGAGGATTGCGGCGGTCGCCCAAGAGCTCGTCCGCACACCGGCTGATCGCCAGCAGCCGCAGGTGCGTGTTCCGGCATTGCTCACGTGGGGTCTCGCCCCACGAGCCCGTTTCGGCCCGGAACGCGCCGGGGCACGTATTGCAAGCCCAGAAATACCGGCACGCCTCGCAGTCGGGAAAGTGGTTCAGCCGAAGTCCCTCAGAGATGTCGGCCGTGCGTTTCCAGGCGTCGGCGAACGGGACGCGCCGGAGGTCCCCGACCGGATCGGAAATGTCCATGCAGGTGTACAACACGCCGGCGGGATCGATCCGGCCACCGGCCAGGCCGGCCCCGCACATCCGCGTCTCGGGCCCGGTGGACCGGTCGAGCGCTTCCGCCATCTGCTTCGCACGGGCCAGCAATCCCTCCGCAGAGTAGAACCGTTCGACCACGGTGCGATAGAACCCGAAAAGCTGGGCGTCCGAGACGCGCCGGCTGCACGTGCCGTCGCGGCGGGCGGTAATCACCCCGCTCGCCTGCCACCGCACCCCGAGCGATTCGGCCAGATCAATGAACGCGCCGGTCTGCTCGACGGAGGCGGGCAAGGCGTACCACCGCAGCCGCAGGTTGCAGCCGGCCTCGTTCAAGCGGCGGACCGCCTCGGTGACCCGCCCGAACGAACCCGGGCAGCGGGTGTATCGGTCATGTGTGGCGGCGTCCGCGCCGTAGAGTGTGATCGCGATGTCCACTAGGTTGAGCTCGCCGAGCTCGGCCGCCGTCTCCTCGTCGACCAGCGAACCGTTCGTATACAGACTGACCAGCAGGCCTTCCTGTTTTGCGCGCCGCAGGATCGATAGGCATGCCGGGTGCAGGAGTGGTTCCCCGCCGGTGACGAGGATGGTGGTGCACCCGGCTGCCTTCAACTGTCCGAGGATCCCGG
>JAWODX010000246.1:0-3323 GCA_046483085.1 Planctomycetota bacterium | reverse complement strand
GCGTTAAACTTACCTTTTTAAAGTAACCAAACTCATGAAGTTAAACCCACTGGAAAGTTTCCTTTTGTACTCAGGCACCTGTGTTGAAATCATGTTCGACAGAAACTTCAAGCTCAGGATCGAGTCCTCGAAGTTGTAGCCGTTCCAGGGCATGAAGGCGACCATCATGTTCTGACCCAGTGCCAGTTCGCCCATGTCGGTCGAGGATCCGTCCGCGAGCACGTCACCGCGGGCGATCACGTCGCCGACATTGACCAGTGGGCGCTGATTGATGCAGGTGTTCTGGTTCGAGCGGGCATATTTGGTCAGATTGTAGATATCGACCCCGGGCTCACCCGCTGCCGTCTCGTGGTCGTTCACCCGCACCACGATGCGCGCGGCGTCCACCGAGTCGACGGTGCCGCCGCGCGTGGCGACAATGGCCGACCCCGAGTCGATCGCAACGGTACGCTCGATGCCGGTGCCGACCAGCGGCTTCTCTGCGCGCAGGCAGGGAACGGCCTGACGCTGCATGTTCGAACCCATCAGCGCGCGGTTGGCGTCGTCGTGCTCCAGGAACGGCACCAATGCCGCGGCCACCGATACGATCTGCTTCGGCGACACGTCCATGAACTGGATCTTGTCCGGCGTGGAGATCGTGAACTCGTTCTGGTGACGGCAGGAGACCAGGTCGTCGGTCAGCCGCCCTTCCCCGTCCATCGCCGCGTTGGCCTGGGCGATCACGTACTGGCTCTCCTCGATCGCGGAGAGATAGACGATCTCGTCGGTCACCGTGCCCTCGGCGACCTTCCGGTAGGGCGTCTCCAGGAAGCCGTAGCGGTTGGTGCGGGCGTACACGGCCAGCGAGTTGATCAGGCCGATGTTCGGGCCTTCCGGGGTCTCGATAGGACAGACGCGACCATAGTGCGTGGGGTGTACGTCACGCACCTCGAAGCCGGCCCGTTCGCGGGTCAGGCCACCCGGCCCCAGGGCCGAGATGCGGCGCTTGTGGGTCACCTCGGACAACGGGTTGTTCTGGTCCATGAACTGCGACAGCTGGGAGGAGCCGAAGAACTCCTTCACCGCCGCCGCGACCGGCTTGGCATTGATCAACTCCTGCGGCATCAGGCCTTCGCTCTCCGCCACCGTCAGGCGTTCCTTTACCGCGCGCTCGACGCGCACCAGGCCCAGCCGGAACTGGTTCTCGGCCATCTCGCCCACGCTGCGGATGCGGCGGTTGCCCAGATGGTCGATGTCATCGGTGCTGCCGATACCATTGCGCAGGTCGATCAGGACCCTGAGCACGTCGAGGATGTCCTCGGGCGAAAGCACGCCCGGGCCCTCGTCGGTATCGCGGCCAACCCGACGGTTGAACTTCATCCGGCCGACCGCGGACAGATCGTAGCGGTCCTCGGAGAAGAACAGGTTGCCGAAGAGATTCTCCGCGGCATCCTTGGTCGGGGGTTCGCCCGGACGCATCACGCGGTAGATGTCGACCTGGGCCTCGAGTTGCGTACGGTTCTGATCCAGGCGCAGGGTATCGGAGATGAAGGGACCACGGTCATAGTCGTTGGTGTAGATGATGTCGAACGACTTCACGCCCACGTCGCGCAGCTTGTCGAGCAGGGGCTCGGTCACGAGGGCATTGGCCTCGGCGATGACCTCGCCGGTCTCCTCGTCGACGATGCCGCGGGCCAGTGCGCGGCCCACGATGTATTCATCCGGGACGATCAGGCTCTGGATGCCCGCCTTCTCGATCTCGCGGATGTGCCGGGGCGTGATGCGACGGCCCGCCTCCACGATGACACGGTCGCCATCGAGGATATCCACCACGGCGTTTTCGCCGCGCAACCGGTCGGGGACCAGTTCGAGTTCCGCGCCGCTCTCGAGCAGGCGGACCGAATTGAATTCGAAAAAGGTGCTGAGAATCTCCTCGGTGTCCATGCCCAGCGCGCGCAGCAGCACGGTCGCCGGCAGCTTGCGCCGGCGGTCGATGCGCACGAAGACCCCGTCCTTGGCGTCGAACTCGAAGTCGAGCCAGGAGCCGCGGTAGGGGATGATGCGGGCATTGAACAGGAGCTTCTGGGAACTGTGGGTCTTGCCCTTGTCGTGATCGAAGAACACGCCCGGGGAACGGTGCAACTGGGACACGATCACCCGCTCGGTACCGTTGATCACAAAGGTCCCGTTCTCGGTCATCAGGGGCAATTCGCCCATGTAGACCTCCTGCTCCTTGACCTCCTTGACGACCGTGGTGCCCGCAGGGGCCTCCTTGTCGTTGATCACCAGACGCAGCATCACGCGCAGCGGTGCCGCGAAGGTCACCCCCCGGATCTGGCACTCCTTGACGTCGAACAGCGGCTCGCCCAGACGGTAGGAGACGTACTGGAGCTGGACATGACCGGAGTAGCTGACGATCGGGAACACCGACTGAAACGCCGCATGCAGGCCCGTCGCCTCACGCGTTTCGGGGGCGGCATCGGCCTGGAGGAAATCCCGGTACGACGCCAACTGGGTCTCCAGAAGGTAGGGAACCTCGAGAATCTGTGGGCGTTTGCCAAAATCCTTGCGGATTCGCTTTTTTTCGGTATAACTGAGGGCCATGGGATACCTCGGCTGCAACAGGGGTCATCGGGCGGCGCGGCGTTACCACCACGGGCCAAGGCTGGCGGTCTTTCGGCCGCCAGCCTTGCGGTTCCGGACTAGGTCACGAAACAACTGACAGGAACGCCTTTACTTCAACTCGACCGAAGCGCCGGCCTCTTCGAGTTCCTTCTTCATCTTCTCGGCCTCGTCCTTGGTCGCCGATTCCTTCACGGTCGCCGGCACGCCCTCGACCATGTCTGCCGCAGGGCAAGACGGTTGTTCACGTACACGGCGCCGGACTCGTCGCAGTCGAAGACGAGGCGGGCCTTCTGCTCGCGGTGCGAATGGACGAACGTGGCCGCGTAGAACTCCCCGTGCGCCGGGTCGGGCACGGCGAACTCGAACGGGACGGCCGTCGGCCCCGGCCCCCACTCCGACCGGCCCGAGGCCGCGATGCGCTCCGGTTCGACGAACCGCTCGGCCGGCCGCGGAACGGGCCGCGGCTGCGGGCGCGGCACGGAGGCCTCGGACGACCGCTTCGGCGACACGAGGTCGGCGCCGGCCCAAGTCCGGTCGTCGAAGTCGGGCTCGGTCCAGCCGGCCGGCTCGCGCCGGGTGTCGCGGACCTCGCAGAACCCGGCCGTCCAGTAGATGCGGGGGGCGCGGACGGAGAAGTCCTCCGCCGGGGCCAGCGCCCACTCGCCGTCCGTCACGACGGTCTCCGTGCGGCCGTTCTTGTAGGTGGCCTCCAGCCGGAC
>JAWODX010000092.1:0-6957 GCA_046483085.1 Planctomycetota bacterium | reverse complement strand
TCGTCGATGTACACCCCCTGGTCGTCCTTGCCGTCCCACACGATCTCCTGTTCGAGCGAGTCCTTCTTGAACGGCGGGGGCGCGTTCGGTCCCAGGACGCCGCTGGCCAGATGCCGGATGATCCGGCCGTCCGCGTTCTCGATGGCGAGCGTCGCATCGCAGAACGCCTTCGCCTTGAAGCGGATCGTCACCCGGTCGCCGTCCCGCGTCAGCGTCGGCGTCTCGCCGAACTCGAACGGGCCGGATCGCTTCACCTTGAACTCGTCGAGATCGGAGGCAAAGAGGAGCCCGGGCACCAGGACAAAAGCCAGGAAGAAAGCACGTATCTTCATATTCTTCATCATAGAGAGGGATCTCCTCACTCGATGTCGTACGTTTCGTCGGCCGGGCGGCTGGCGTTCTTCGACGCGGGCGGTTTCCGGGAGCGGGGTTCCGCCGCCGCCACCGCCAGACCAGAGGGCAAGGGGTTCGCGCCTTCCGCTCTCGTTGTTCGTTCCTCCTTCGCACCCACAGCGCCAAAGGCGATTATAACCGAGCTTGCGTTATGAGACCAGAGGCCCGGTGACCGAGCAGATGTTCGAGAGGGCCGCTCCAATCAGCCGCCCAATTCTTCCACTCGCTTTTTCGTGTCCGACTCACTACAATGTGCTGCTGGATCGTATCTTTTCGATCCCTCTTGGTGAGGGACTGACCGGGATAATGAGACGCTTCCACGGGATACGGTCCTTCTTCTTCACCCAGAATTTTTGATGGCGTCTCCCGCTGCACTGCCTTGTATGTGAGGTGAACCGGCCCTCCGGGGCGCTGCCGGAGTCCTTCGGTCCACCTCTGACCGGCAAGCCGCGGGCCGGCTGAAAGGAACCGACCCATGCACGGCTCCATCGCTGTTCCCGATCTCCCCCCTCTCTATGCTTCCGGGGAGCGGACTGCGCTGCGCGAGGCGCTCCAGACCGTTCACCCCGCCACCGCCGCCGCGTTTCTGGGCGAATTGCCGCCCGCCGAGGTCTGGGCTCTGCTGGGCGAAATGGACCCGAAACGGGCGGCGGAACTCTTCGCCGCGCTGGACGACGAATTCCAAGTGGAACTGGTAAGTGAGGAAGCCCCCGAACAGGTGGCTCCCGTCGTGGCCGAACTGCCCTCCGATGATCGGGCAGACATCATACGGGCCATGGACGATGAGGTGCGCTATTCGGTGCTGCCCCTGATCGCCCGGGCCGAGCGCGAGAACATCCGGCGGCTGGCCTCCTACGAGGAGGAAACAGCCGGCGCCCTGATGACGACGGACTATGTCGCGCTGCGCGAGGACACCCTGGTCCAGGACGCGCTGGAGCGCCTGCGTCTGGAAGCTCCTGACAAGGAGACGATTTACTACGTCTACGTGCTGGATGCAGACCGCCACCTGACCGGGCTGGTCTCCCTGAAAGATCTCATCCTTGCCAAGCCGAAGAGAACGACTGTGGGCGAGATTGCTCACCGGGATATCGTTGCCGTGCGCGTGGACCAGGACCAGGAGGAGGTCGCCCACACGCTTTCGGATTACGACTTCCTGGCAATCCCCGTTGTCGACGCCGAGACGCGCCTGGTGGGCATTGTCACCTTCGACGACGCGATGGACGTCATCGAGGACGAGGCGCAGGAAGACCTCTTCGAGATGGCGAGCGTCAGCACCGAGGAGAGCATTGACACCCCGCTGCTGGACTCCGTCAGGCTGCGCTACGCGTGGCTGGTCATCAACCTCTTCACGGCCATTCTCGCCGCCCTGACGGTCGGCCTGTTCGAGAGCTCGATCGCGCAGTTCACCGCACTGGCGGTCATGATGCCGATCATCGCCGGCATGGGCGGCAACGCGGGGACGCAGACGATGGCGGTCGCCGTCCGGGGTCTCGCACTCGGGGAGCTGAGTTTCGGCGAGGCCTGGAGATTTCTCGGGAAGGAAGTGGGAGTCGGGTTCGCCAACGGGATGATCACCGGGCTCCTTATGGCGGTGATCGCCGCCACGTGGTATGGCAACCTGTGGCTGGGACTGATCATGCTGCTCGCGATGATCGGGAACCTGATGATCGCCGGTCTGTGCGGTGCGGCATTCCCCCTCCTCCTGAAAGCGTGTGGAAAAGACCCCGCCCTTGCCAGCACGATCTTCATCACGACCGCGACCGACGTCGGCGGGTTCCTCGTCTTCCTCGGGCTGGCCACCCTGTTCCTGCATTACTTGGTGTAAGCCCGCCGGGACCTGCGCCACCTCGACCCGGCAACCCCGGGAGACGCGCCCCCTGCGATCCCCCGGCCCGGTCCGGGCGGCGAGATCAGACCTGTACGACCGATGACGAAACAGATCAGCGCGATCAGCCGTCGTCGTTGACAAGACTGACGGCGAACGGATCGCGGTTATCGAAGAGGAATGTCCGCCCGCCGAGGGTGAGGTACAGACCGAGCTTCGTACTCTTTGTTCGGACCTCCGGCGCTTTGACCGGGCGCGTTCCGTCGCCGACGTCGAGCACGTGCAGCAGCGTCAGCGCCCGCTTCAGCTCGTAGGTGTACGCGGCCCGGTGTGTCTTCGCCCACGTCTTGTCGATCTTCGGAATGGAAGGCCCGGGCACGACCGGGCGGCATCGGAGCCAGCTCTCCCCGTTCGTCGCCGCGATCACCCCCTGGCGCTGCGTCGGCTGCTTCGGGAGCTGGAGCAGCCACTGCACCTTCACCGGGTCGGCCCCGGCCGGCGCGCGCAGGTGATCGGCCACCAGTACCGTGTCGGGCCGGAGGAAGAGGACCTGGCGGACGCAGCTCGCCAAGAGCCCCTCGGGATAGGCCTGTGCGAACTGGCCGGCGACCGCGGCCCAGCCGCCCGCCTCCTTGTGGAAGAGCACGTCGCCGGTCTCCAGCCCCCGCTCGGTCAGCGCCTTCTTGAACGCGGCGAGCGTCGCGAACTCCTGGCCGCGGGCGCGCCGCTGCCCCTTCTCGCCGATGAGCAGGGTGTTGTGGTACTCGGTCTTCTCCTGCCCGGCGTGGACCTTCGGGTAGACCGGCGGGTCGGTCGCCAGCAGCCCTTTCCGGTAGATGATGAAGCTGCCCTGGTCGAAGTGGTTGTGGTTGCCGAAGAAGTCGGTGCAGCGGAACCCGACGATGGTCGCGTCCGGCGTCCAGGCGCTGCGTGCGATCCAGTGGCCGCCGTGCTCGCCACCGGCGAGGATGCTGAGCGGCGGGTTCTTCGGTTTCGTCCGCAGGTGGCGGGTGTAGAGCAGGTAGAACATGGCGGTCTCGCCGTAGAAGCGCCGCATCCCGCGCTTGCTGCGGGCCATCCAGCGGCTGAAATAGACGCCGGTCGGCGACCGGAGCGCCCAGGCGAGCCCGTCGCTCACCCCGGCCATCTCGTGGGTGACGCCGTTGTCGGGCTGGCCCCAGCGCGAGTCGCCCCAGGTGAGGTATTTCATCGCCGGCGTCGTGACGTGGATCAGGTACTGGTACTGGCGGTCGAGCCAGTCGCCGTCGCGCCGGATCCGCTCCATCACGTCGATCTCGGCGGCGCTCTGGGCGGCGAGGAGGACGAGTGCCCCGGGGCTGAGGTCGTAGAGCGCCCAGTAGCCCATCGACTCGCCCGGCTGGCCGTCGAGATATTTCCAGCCGGGATACAGCCGTTCGTTCAGGCGCGCCCGGATGCGGCGGTAGAGCCGGGTCGCCTCGGCGTCGTCGCCGGCGGTCGCCAGCGCCCAGAGCCCGACGCCGCCGGCGGAATTCCAGACGTAGTTGTGGAAGATGTGGTCGTCGCTGATCCGCATCCCCGTCGCCGCCAGCGGGGCGAGCTTCCGGCGCACCTCCCCCTTCACCGCCCTCGGAAAGCCCTTGTACGTATGGAGCCAGTCGTACGCGAGCGCGAACTCGCGCAGGCGGAAATAGACGGCGAACGGGCCGCCCTTGCCCGCCGGGTTGTCGTAGCCGCGCATGCGCGCGACCGCCTTGTCGGCGGCGGCCGTGTCGCCGGTCAGCAGCCAGACCATCGCCTGGGCCGCCGCGCTCTTCTGGCGTGTCAGCTTGTTCAGCGCGTAGGTGACGTCCTCGTCGCGAGGGACCGCCCGGAGCTGCTTCAGCGAGATCGCGTGCGGCGTATCGCGCGGCCGGATCAGCACCCGCGGCCGGTCGGCCTTCAACGCGCCGAGCGCCGGGATCACGTCCGCCGCGCGGGCGGGCACGGCGCAAAGCAGCATGACGAGTACGCAGATTGTAAGACGGTCGGTCATTCTCCTGCCTCCTGATCGGCTGCGGGTGCGAGCGCAGAACGGTGTGGTCCCGAACACAAAGACCCCAAGGCACCAAGACACAAAGAGTCGAGGTGTGTTCGGGCTGCTTCGGCCCGAATCGAATATCTTTGTCTTTGCGTCTTCCTGTCTTCGTGCTCGAAGCCACACGTCCCGGCTTTCGCCTTTCACTCGAGCACGAGCAGCGCGTAGCGAACAAAAGAGGGCAGCCGGACCGCGGCGCCCCGGCGGGTGGTCATCATGTCGGCGTCCTCCGGGTCAGGCGATCGATCCGGGATGTAAAGCTGCGCGCTCCGGGCAGCGTCCGCCACGAACACCTCCGCGCCGCGGTCCACCGGCTCGTCCGCGTAGTTGACCAGATGGACGAAGGTGCGGCGGCCGTCCGTCTTCTTCAGTGCCTCGCAGAACAGAGTGTTGGGCCCGCTCACCCACAGGCCGAGCCGGGCGACCCGGATGACCGCCTCCGGGAGCGCCTGCCAGTTCGCCGGCAGGCGCAGGTGCTGGAGCCCCCGATACCCGCCGAGTTCCCGATAGCCGGGCATGGCGTCCTGTTCGGGCCGGATCTGCGGGATGTAGACGGCGCGGCCCGCGCCGGAACTCGCCTCCATCAGCCGGCGGCCGTCGAACGTGCCCGGCCCCGTCCGGCCCTTGTACCGCATCTCGAATCCGGCCGGGTCGGCGACCGACTCGAACAGCGGCGCGAACCGCCAGCGGCTGATCTGGCGATGGGACTCGTCGAACGTCCCGGCGTTCTCCAGGATGATCGCCGAGCCGCCGCCCTCGACGAACCCGAAGATCGCGTCGAGTTCTTCACGATTCAGGCACGCGCACCCCGGCACCACGAGCACCTTGTACCGGTCGAGCGTCGGCTCGAAGAGCTGCTGCCCCCAGAGCGGCATCCAGGGGATGCCGCCGCAGAGAAGCTGCTGCTGCGCCTGCCGCATCACGGTGTACGCCTCGTGCCAGCGCCAGGTGAGCGAGCCGTCGTGTCGGAGCACGGCGACCTCCGCCGCCGGCTCCACGTCGCGGTAGAACTCGTCCTTGTGCGCCTTGAAGAACTCGAAGTACGGCTCGTATCCGTGGCCGAGCGTGCCGCTGCCGTCGTTGAACGCCAGGCCCTCGCAGAAGATGAGGCCGGGGACGTCGGAGCCGCCGCAGGGCACGAACCGCACGCTCGGCCCCAGCGCCCGGCCATACTTGTAGCCGTGCGCGTTCGACGAGATGGCTTCGTCCCGCACGCCGACCGGGCCGACGGCATTCTCCATGTAGTACATGGCCGTCGCGTCGCGCAGCCGCCAGAAGTCGATCGCACTGGTCAGCCGCTCGTTGTACTTCCTGGGGAAGCTCGGGTTGCCCATCAGCCCGACGCCCGGGTCGACGCTCTGGATGTACTCGTAGACTTCGAGCCAGGCGTCGGCGAGCTGCTCGCAGCGGAACTCGATGAACTCTTGCATCACCGGGTCGATAATCGGGCGCGGCGCCTCGGTGTAGTCGCGCCAGGGGTGGAACGGCGGGAGGTCGACGCCGTCGACCCGCCACAGGCCGAACCGTTCCCAGCTCGACTCGGGCGTCGGGTATTTCTGCATCAGGTATTCGCGAAACCCCCGCCGGCAGTGATCGCAGTAGCAAAGCGTGTCGTGCCCCTCGAACAGGCACATGTTGTCGAAGTAGATGACGTCGACGTTGTACTCCTCGATGGCCAGCTTGCAGACTCGCTTGATGAAGGCGATGAAGTCGGGGTTCCCGGGGCAGCCGCGCCAGCGGAAGTACTGGTGGATGCGGTCGCCGTACTCGATCGGCTTACCGTCGACGCCGATCTGGACCCAGTCGCGGGCCTCGGGGATCTCGTGGAAGAACGTGTCGGTGAACACGCTGCCCCACTGGGTGTAGACGCCGGCCTTGACACCGTGCTTGTGGAGGTGTTCGATGAAGCGTTTGCTCCGCTCCATCTCCGGCTCCTCGGCTTCCAGGCCCAGACCCTTGAAGAAGACGAACTCGACGAAGTTGTAGCCGGCCTCGGCGAGCTCGCGGGCGCTCTCCTCGCTGAACACGCGTTCGTACCGCTCTTCGATGTCTTCGTGGCAGCCGCCCCGGCGGCGCATGAATGCGACCGGCTCGTGCGGCAGGCCTCCGTCCCGGATCCCCTCCGTCTCCCACCACGGCTGTCGCACTTGCTCCGGCATTGGCTCTCCTTCTGGCACCTGTTCCGACATTCTCACTCTTCGCGCGGGCCGACCTGATCACCGCCATACGGCGACCGGGAGGCACAGCCTACCACGATGCCGAGCCGCTGACAAGCTCAACCGGCTTTTCGAACGGGCAGGATCCCTTCCCCGACCCCCTCACTCACCCCCGTTCCCGGACCGGATCGTGTCCCCAATGGCGGTGAATCAAGCATCAGCTTGCCCTCCCGAGTCGCTGCTGTCGCCATTCAGTTCCGGAGGTTCTCAGACGCGGCTAATGTTTGCGTTCCCGCATAATGGCTCGGGTCGCGCTGCATCCCGTGGTCCTGTTCATCCTGTCGAAGATTCAGTCCCTTCCGTGTTCTTCAGTGTCCATCGCCCACTCGAAGATCGACCGGTTCGAGAACCCCGAGACCGAGACCTACGACCGGTACACGCCGCGCGTGCTTGTGCAGGCGCGGCGTGTACCGGTCGTAGGTCTCGGTCTCGGGGTTCTCGAAGCGGTCGATCTTCGAATGGGCGAT
>JAWODX010000054.1:0-2786 GCA_046483085.1 Planctomycetota bacterium | reverse complement strand
CCGGCGGGTGTGGATCCGCTTCAACTCCGGGCCGACCGCCTCGTTGTACCGCCCCGGCCCCGCGCCCCACAGCGTCTCGTCGAGCGTCTGCTGGATGACGAACGTCGCGGCGGACCAGCGCTTGTAGCGCACCGCTGTATCGTACTCGTCGAGGCCGGGCGCCGGCTCGCCCTCCCGGCGGTCGAGGTAGTTGTTGTACAGGTACGGGGACACCGAGCTCACGACGACTTCGGAGTGACGGGGCAGCGAGAAGAAGGCGGGGACGACGGTCAGCCCGACGGCCACGGCGACGATCGTGCCGACGAGCGCGGTCCGCGACCTGGCCGCCGCGACGAAGAGGCAGGCGACGGCGATGGCGATGAGCGCGCCGCCGGAGAGCGTCACCGCCGCCCCGAACGCGACCAGGAGCACGAGGGCGAACCGCTGCCAGAGGCGCCCCTCGTACAGGCCGAGCGCGAACAGGAACGGGAGGGCGACGGCGAGGAAGGCGCCGAGCACGTTGCGGTTGTGGAACGTGCCGGCGACGGCAAACGCGTTGCCGCCCTCCGCCGCCTTGTACTGCCAGAGCGCGATGACCACCACGCCGCCGACGACGAGGCTGAAGACGTCGACGGCCGCGCGCAGGCGCTGTCGGGTGTCGATGCAGTTGGCGAAGATGAACCATCCGCCGACCAGGACCCCGCCGAGCTGGACCAGTTCGCGCAGCCCGCCCCCCCACTGGCCTGTGCGGACCGTCGAGACGGCAACCACGGCGAGTAGGGCGAAGACCGGGAGCGCGGGGAGCCGGACCTCGAAGAAGCGGAAGGTGACGATCACGTAGGCCGCCCAGGCGAGGAAGGTGACGGCGAGGAGCACCTGGCCGGGGGTGATGTGGACGCCGCCCTCGCGCTTGAGGTCGATCCGGTCGCCGCGGGGGATCTCGCGCACGGTCCCGCCGACGTGCCAGCCCCACTGCGTGCACATCAAGACGATCAGCAGCAGGGTGAGGATCCAGAGAACGGTGCGGAGCTTAGGCATTCGGTTCCTTCAGGTCGGGTTCGGGGGCGCGCTTGCCGCGGCGCAGGGCGAGCCGGAGGCAGGTCAGGAGTCCGCCGTACAGCAGCACGACGCCCACTCCGGCCATGGCCGCCGCCTCGACCACCCCGGCCTCGACGTCGGCCCCCCTCAGCCAGAGCCAGAAGAGGAAGAAGACGAGGCCGGCGGACGCCACCCAGGCGAACTTCGTCCAGTTCCCGCCAAGGGCCATCGCCATGGCGATGAGCACGGCATAGAGCCCCCAGCCGGCGACCCCGACCGACCACGGGATGATCTTGTGGTAGGCGCCGTACGGCTCCAGCACGTCCTCCACGAACGCGGAGCCGAGCAGGAAGATGAGGACGACGGGGGTGACGTACTTGATGAAGAGCTCGAACCATCCGCCGAGCTGGATCTCCGACCGCCGGTTGGCGAACTCCTCGATCTCGTGATGGCGGAAGAAGTAGGCGACGGCGATGCACTCGAGGAGCCCGACGGTGGCCAGCCCGTACGTACCCATCCACCGGTCCACGATGTCCAGCCACATCAGCCCGGACGACGTGGCGAAGAACAGGCTGCAGACGAACCCGACGACGCAGAACGCGGCGGTGATCAGCGCCTTGCTCGCCCGGGTGAACTTGTCCCGGATGCCCGTGAGCACGCCTTCGACGATGGAGAAGGCGGAGTCGATGCCGAGCAGGAGGAGGCAGGCGAAGAAGATGACGCCGATGACCGGGCCCCAGGCGCCGATCTTGGCGATCGCGACCGGATACGTAATGAAGACGAGTCCGGCTCCGCCCGCGACCACGCTGCCGACGTCCGCGTTGTTGATCCTGGCGAGATATCCGAGCACGGAGAACACGGCGAACGCGGCGAAGAAACTGGTCCCGCAGTTGGCGAACGCGGTGATGAACGCGTCGTTGGTGATCTCCGAGTCGCGCGGCTTGTAGCTGGCGTAGGCGATCAGGATGCCGAACCCGAGGCTGAGCGAGAAGAAGACCTGGCCGTACGCGGCGAGCCAGACCTGCGCGTTCTTCAACTGCTCCCACGAAGGCCGAAGGTAATAGACAATCCCTTCCGTCGAGCCGGGGAGGGTGACGCCCCGGATCAGGAGGATCAGGAGCAGGACGAGCGGGAGCGAGACGGTCCACATGACCACCTTACCCACGATGCGGACGCCCTTGAAGATGATGAGGAAGATGGCCAGCCAGGTGACCCCGCACCACATCGCCGTCTGCCAGGGCAGGCGCAACATCTCTTTCCAGAACGAGATCTTCTTCGATTCGAGCTCGGCGATCTGGGCGCGATACTCCTTGATCCGGCGCTCTTTCCGGGCCTGGCTCAGGGTGCGGCTTTCGGAGACGTTGTCCGTCTGCTTCTCCAGCTCCTTGATTTCCTCCTCGAGCCGGGCGTTGGTCGCGCGGAACGCCTTCCACTGCTCTTTGGCGTACTGGCCCAGCGCGACTTCGTTGAAGTAGTTCGTGATGTTGTTGTCCAGCAGCACGTACCGGGCCCGCTCTTCCTCCGGCTTCGTTTTCTCCGCCCCTTGCGCGTCCTCAAGCTCGGCCTTACTGAGCACCAGGACGTCGGTGCCGGCTCGCTTGTGCATCCCGGCAATGTCTTCCAACTGCTTCTTGTAGTCCTCGAACTGCTCCGGCGGCTTGTCCTTCCACTGTGCCTCGTCATACCTCAGATAGAGGACGACGCGTTCGGCCGGGACGACGCGCTTCTCGTCACCGGTCGGATGCTCGAGCTCCGTGCGGACCGAGACG
>JAWODX010000427.1:0-6043 GCA_046483085.1 Planctomycetota bacterium | reverse complement strand
GCAACAGAGAGCCGGAGAGTCCTTTCGTGCATGGGGACCGAAGTCGCGCTAGAATGACGACTGTCGACCGGGCCGGCGCTGCGATCGGCAGCGGCCTCGGCAGTTCCGGGTGACCAGAAGGAGGAGGCAGACGATGCGAGGATTTGCGATGAAGACGCTACTGGTTGTGATGTTGGCGGGGATGCTGGGCTGCGCGACCGGGCCGGCGGCGGGCGTCGAGTTCCCGCCGGAGACGAACTACGACACGAGCGTCGGCCCCGACGAGGCACTGGCCAACCTGCGCATCCGGAACCACCGCTGGCCGGACTGCTACTCGCTGGAGACGTGCGTCCGCGACATCTTCCGCCTGGAAGGGGCGGACGATACCCCGGACGCGACGGCGGCCAAGGCGATGGCCCTCTGGAAGTGGCTGCACATGCTGAAGAGCACGGGGGGCAGCCGCGTGTTCGAGGGGAACCCGTACGGTCGGCGGCGGCGGTTCACCGGCGATCCGCGGACCGACCAGATCGAGATCCGCCGCGGCGACAAACAGCTCCTGGTGTACGGCCTGCACGAGTGCGGCGGGATGAGCCGCACGATGGCCGGCCTCTGGCGCGCTGCCGGGTACGTCGGCTACCAGGAGCCGAGCAGCGGGCACAGCACCGCCGCGCTCCGCTGGCCGGACAAGGACGGCGTCTGGCGCATGCACTCGTTCAACCCCCAGGGCCATTCGTACTACTGGAACCCGCGGGACAACCGGGTCGGCACGCGGCGGCTGCCGGTGATGCGCGGCGTCGAGTACCGGCGGCTCCCGCCGCCGATGACGCACACCCTGCGGACGAGCCTCCGCGTGGGCGAGCGGGTCGTGCGCAAGTGGTCGAACGACGGCTACATCCAGAAGACGCAGCGGATGCTCCGCTGGGCGGGCGAGGTCGGCGACAACCGGCGGCACCTGGCCGCGGGCGTCGCCGGGCAGGAGGACCAGACGTTCGACGTGCCGACCGACCCGAAGACGTTCGAGGGGTCGCTGTGGACGGGCTCGACGAACGCGGCGTGTTCGGCGGCGGAGAAGGGCCGGGCCGTGCTGCATCCCGAGCGGGCGGGCGAGCCGAGCCGCTTCATCTACCGCCTCGCCTCGCCGTACGTGGCGGTCGAGGCCGTCGTCGAGGCGGAGCTGGTCAAGACGGCGCCCGGCGACTTGTGCCGGCTCAGCTTCTCGACCGACGGGGGCAAGACCTGGCACACGTTCCACGACCAGAAGGAGCCCGGCGTCGAGCGGGTGACGGCCAAGCTCGGCCAGGACCGCTACTGGGGCAAGCAGCCGTCGATCACCTCGTACTACAACTTCCTGGTCCGGGCCGAGTTCCGGACCGACGGCCGGCCGGGCGGGGTCGGGATGAACGCGCTGAAGGTGGTCGTGCACCGCCAGCTCAACATGCGCTGTCTGCCGAACCTGATGCCGAAGGAGAACGTGATCAAGGTCTCGGCCGATTCCATGCGGCCCGGGCTGGCGCTCCGGCTGCAGCTCGACTACGAAGTGAACGGGAAGCCGAAGAGCGTCACGCGCGCCATCGCGGAGTTCCCCCATTACCTCCGGATCGACGTCACCGGGCTGCCGAAGGAGAAGCTGAAGAACCCGTACTACCTCGACAAGCTGGGCGGCAAGCGCTCGTTCAACCTGCCCGACCATCCGCTGCGGATGCGCGCGCTCCGGGTCGAGCTCGTCCCGCTCGCGGCGGTCAAGCCGGACGCGTCGCTGCCCGCCGACGAGGCCGAACCGTTCTTCGAGAGGGCGTACCCGAACCCGTACATCCGCGACCGACGCATGATCCGCAAGGAGAAGATCCCCACCCACGAGGATCAGGTGGACGGGTTCTTCCCGCAGCACCCGGTCGATGCCGACAACCCGCCGAAGGAGAAGGTCGCCTACTACAACTGGTTCATCAAGCGGATCTGGACGAGCGACGCCCGGCTGCCGGAGTGCCCGGAAGGGACGGACCCGATCGAGTTCGCGATCGGGCGGTTCCCCCGCTGCCACAGCCTGCACACCCTTGGCTTCTGCAACGTGTTCGCCCACTACAAGGACAAGCGCGCCATTCCGGTCCTGCTGGCGAAGTGGAAGAAGGCCCCGCGGTACAGCCCGGGCGACCGGTACATCCCCGACGCCCTGGCCGCCATCGGCGACCGATCGGTCGTGCCCGCGCTGGTCGAGCGGTTGACCGAGCTGCGATTCAGCCACCGCGTCCACGTCGCCCACGCCCTGGGTATCCTCGGCGGGGGCAAGGCGCGCAAGGCGCTCGAATTCCTGGCGGAGAACGATCCGAACATTTCGGTCCGGGGCGAGGCGCGACGCGCGCTCAAGAAGCTCGCGGACAAGGAAGAGAAGGAATGATGAGAGCTGCGACGATACTGGCGGCGGTACTGCTCGCGTGGCCGGCCCTGTGCTCGGCCGGCCCGGCCGAACTGCCGGCGTTCCCCGGGGCCGAGGGCTACGGGGCGCGGGCCGCCGGCGGGCGCGGCGGCCAAGTCATCCGGGTGACGACCCTGAAGCCGCGCGGCCCGGGCAGCCTCCAGGCGGCCTGTGACGCGAAAGGCCCGCGGATCGTCGTGTTCGCGGTGAGCGGGGTGATCCGGGGCGACATCCGGGTCCGCCACGGCCGGATCACCATCGCCGGCCAGACCGCCCCCGGCGCCGGCATCACCATCGACGGCCGCCTCCGGTGCCGGGACATGAACGACGCGATCATCCGCTTCCTGCGCGTCCGGCCCACCCGCGGCGGCGGAGACGCCATCGGCATCTACCGCTCGGACGACGTCATCGTCGACCACGTCTCCGCCTGCTGGGGCGGCGACGAGACACTCAGCCCCACGGTCTGCCGCAACGTCACCGTCCAGTGGTGCGCCATCGAGGAGTCGACGATCGGTTGGGAGGGGTGCATGTACTATGGCCTCCTGCACAACTACGCCATGCTGGTCGGCTACAGCGACAAGCCGGCGACCCTCCACCACAACCTCTTCGCCCATCACACGACCCGCACGCCGCTGGCGGGCGTCGACCTCGACTACCGGAACAACGTGGTCTACAACGTATACGGCGGGGTCGACTGGCATCCGAAGCGGTTCAACAAGCGCGCCCCGGGCAAGCCGTTCCGCTTCAACGCCGTCGGGAACTACCTGAAGGCGGGGCCCGGCGCGCCGCACTTCCGTGACGGGCCCCTCGTCATGAAGTACAGCAAGCCGGCCGTGCGGTGCGCCGTCCCCCGGATCTCCAGCCGCAGCGCGGCCATGTACGCGGACGGGAACTACCTGGCCCACCGCGGCGGCTACGTGGACCTGAAGGGAGATGCGGCGAGGCCCTGGCCGATGCCCGAGGTGACGACGCACACCGCCGAGCGGGCCTACGCGTTCGTCCTGGCACTCGCCGGCTGCCTGCCCCGCGACGCCGTCGGCCGCCGCACCGTCTGCGAGGTCCGAACCGGGACCGGCTCCTGGGGGGCGCTGAAGCCCGGCGACCTGATGGCCGGGCTCGAACCGGGGAAGCCGCCGGCCGACGCCGACAAGGACGGCATGCCCGACGACTGGGAGGCGAAACACGAGCTCGATCCGCGCGATCCGGCCGACGCGGGCAAGATCGTCCCGAAGGGGGCCTCGAAGGACGACCGGCACGCCGGCTACACCTACGTCGAGTTCTACGCGAACGAGTGCGCCGACGAGCTGGTGGCGGAGGCGATGGGCCGGGCGCAGACGGAGAAGGAGAGCGGCGAGGCGTATAAGCCGCCGCCCGCGCCCGACCTGTCGCAGCTCACCATCCCGCGGCCCCGGGCGGCAGAGAAGGGGAACGCGCCGGGCCTCCGGATCGACTGGCACGACGTGCCCGCGCTCGTCAAGGTGCTGGACGGCGCGATCAGCGAGGAGGGCCGCCTGACGAAGAAGGGGCTGTACGCCTGCCGCGCCCTGGGCGCGCTCGGCGCGGACGCGGGGAAGGCGGCGCCGGCCCTGCTCGACCTGATCGCCGGCCTGACCGAGAAGCGGCGGGAGCTGGGCAAGGGGATGAACGTCGTGGTGACCCGGCACGTCACGACGGCCCTCGCCCACGTCGGCGAGCCGGCCCTGCCGCACCTGCTGAAGGCGCTCGATCACAGGGCCGCGTGGGTCCGCGCGTCCGCCGCGCAGGCGCTGAGCATCATCGTCCCGGACGAGCCGGGCTACTCGGAGAAGCTCCTGGCGCTGGTCGACGACAAGGACGGCGACGTTCGCGCGGACGCGCTCTGCGCCCTGACCCGGATCGGCCGGACGGAGAAGAAGTATGTCGAGGCGTACGCGCGGCACGTGGACGATGAGAACCCGCGGGCGAGGCGGATGGCGGCGGAGGCGCTGGGCGTGGCCGGGCCGGCGGCCGCGCCGGCCGTCCCCGCGCTCGTGAAAGGACTCGCCGACGGCGGCGAGGTGAACACCCGGTTCGCCAGCGCCCGGGCGCTCGGCCGGGTCGGACCTGCCGCCGCCAGTGCCGTTCCCGCCCTCGTGAAGGCGCTCGGCGATCGGGACCGGCGCGTGCGCCGGCACGCCGCGCAGACGCTCGCGCGGCTGGGCGAGAAGAGCGTGGACGGATTGATCCGGGGCCTGGGCGATGCCGGCCCGGGCGTCCGGGCCGGCTGCGCGCACGTGCTCGGCGCGCTGGGCACCGACGCGAAGTCGGCGGCGGCGCGCCTGATGGAACGAGCCGGCGACGACGATGCGCACGTGCGCATGGCCGCCGTCGGCGCGATGGCCGAAGTCGCCCCCGGCGCGGACGCGGTCCGCGCGCCGCTGGTGAAGAGCCTCGGCGACCGCGCCTGGCCGGTGCGATGGGCCGCGGCCCGCAAGCTGGGCAGGGTCGAGGGGCTGCGGGAGCCGCCCGCAGCGCTCCGGGCGGCGGCGAACGACAAACGGCGCGAGGTCGCCGAGGCCGCCAACGCGGCGATCCAGGCGATCCAGGAGCGAACCGACTAGATGGAGCGAACCGTGCAAGACACGAGAACCGTCATTGTGGCGACGCTGTCGCTGGTCACCGGCCTGGTTGTCGGCTGCCGGCACCCGGGCGCGGCGCGCGCGGCCGGCGCGTGCCCCGACCTGACGAGGGACACCGCGTACTGGCGCGGCGCATACGAAGAGACGCCCGGGCCCTTCCTCTGCCGGGAGCCGGCGGCGACGGGCGTCGTGGTGGCGTGCGATCGGTGGCCCGACTGCTCCGACCTCCGGCGGTTCGGCCGCGACGCGATCCGCCTGTCCGGCGCGGAGACCCCGCACGAGCAGGCGCTCGCCGTCTGGCGCTGGATGCGGCGGGTCAAGTCGCAAACCAACGGCCAGGCGCCGACCGATCCGTTCAACCCCGAGCGCGAGGGCGCGCAGGTGAACGATCCGATCAAGATCATGAACGTCTACGGCGCCCACTGGTGCAGTGGGCTGGGCCGGCTGACGGCCCTGATCTGGCGCGCCCTGGGCCACGAGGGGCACGCGGTCCACCGGTCCAGCCACGGGATGGGCGGCCTCTGCTACGAGGACTACGACGGGGTGCGCCGCTGCCACCTGTTCGACTGCAACTTCGGGGGCTTCACGCTCGACCGGAGCGGGCGGCGGGTGCTGACGCCGGACGAGTTCAGCACCGACTACTACATGTGGATGTACCCGTGGTACCTCGGCGAGCCGTGGCCGATGCCCCGGCACCGCGTCGAGCTGGCCATGCGGCGGGGCGAGCGCCTGCGGCGCATCTGGGGCAACTGGGGGGCGCCCTTCCACGACAACATCTCGGCGAAGGACGACCGCGGCACCCGCAAGCCGTCCGAGAAGGGGCCCTACCCGGTCACGTACGGGAACGGCCGCTGGACGTACCGCCCGGACCTCTCGTCGCCCGACTGGACCGACGGGCTGGCGCAGCCGCCGGAGGGGATGGCCGACGGCAAGCTCCAGCCCGCCCGGGCGAGGAAGCCGGCGGCCGCGGTCTGGCACTTCCGGACGCCCTACATCGCCGTGGAGACCGAGGTCGAGCTGACCGCCTTCCGGGCGGTCATGGGGTGGCTCCTCCAGC
>JAWODX010000415.1:0-5600 GCA_046483085.1 Planctomycetota bacterium | reverse complement strand
GCGTCGTTGATGGCGGTCCCGCCCACGGCCTTCAGGTCGCCGATGTATTCCCTGGCGGCGGCGACGGTCTCGTCCGACTTCTCGACCAGGTCCTTGCGGAAGTAGCGGATACCGCCGCTGAAGGCGACGATGCCGAACCGGTCGCCATCGTTCAGGCTGCTCACGCAGAACGCGAGCGCCTTCTTCGCCTGCTCGATCTTGTTGTCGGCGTTCATACTGCCCGACGTGTCGAACACGAAGACGATGTCCTTCTGGATGACCTTGTCCTTGTCGATCTCGACCTTCGGGGTGACCATCATCAGGAAGTAGCCGTCCTCGGCTCGGGGGTCGTGGCTGAGGACGGAGAGGTCGATGTCGTCGGCGCTGCGCGAGAAGACGACCTGCACGTCGCGTTTCGGGTCGATGCTCTTGCCCTCGAAGGAGAGCCGGGCCTTGTGGTCGCCGTCGCGCTTGACGTCCACGTCGTGGGTGGGGCAGTAGAGGGTCTTCAGCGGCTTCGTCGTCTCGATGTCAACCTTGACGACGAGCTGGTCGACCACCCCGGCGTTGGGCTTTGCGGAGCGGAGCGGATAGTCCAGCCGGATGAGCCCCGCGTCCTTCCGCAGCATGTGGGTGTAGGACAGCTCGACCTTCGTCTCCTTGCGCGGCTCCATGGGATAGACGCGGCACTTGAGCATCTGCGAGCCGACCCACTCGAGCAGGCCGGGGTCCTTCTGCTTCCGCACGATGTCCTCGTAGATCTTCTTCGCCCGGTCGGCGCTCAAGAGCTCGCCCTCGACCTTCTTCCCGTTGATCTCCATGCGGAACTGCTTGACCGACGCCTCGGCGGGCAGGGGGAACCAGTAGGTGCCCTCCATCCGGAAGGGATTCGGGTTGTAGAATGTGGCGTTCACCGTCACCGTGGCGACCTGGTCCTTGACGTCGATCTCGGCCGAATGGTATCGGGTGAGGATGGCCTGCGGCTTCGGCGGGGCCGGCCGGGGCCGAGGCCAGGGCCGGGGCCGCGGCCGGGGGTCGATGATGCGACACGCGTACGCGTTGGCGGCAAGGATCCCTGCGACGAGTACGACGACCAGCCCGATGCGCCCGGTTGCCTTCCACATGGCTCCACCTCCGAAAAGTATGCGGACGGATCTTTGTCCACCATTTAGACGCGCGCGCGCTGCCTGATGTTTCAGCGTTTTCGAGAAAAAATCGCTCTTCTCCACGCTGCCAGCACCGACACCTGATGCGGCAGGGCCGCCCGAAGAGGACCACATCTGGCAGCCCGGGGCAACGCCCCGGGAATCAGAGGGGCGCGCCGGGCAAGCGGATTCAGCACAGGCCCATGGCCCGGAGGTTCCTGAAGCTGAGCTCGACGCTTTCCATCGAAGGGCGGGTGCAGCGGTCCTCCTCGACGGCGAGGTACGCCGTGCCGGCGCCGCGGGCGGTGTCGAAGATCTGGTCCCATTCGAGGTTCCCCTCGCCGACCTCGGCGAAGAGCTGCTCGCCGTCCCGGATCTCGAAGTCCTTGAGGTGGAGCAGCGGGAGTCGGCCGCGGAGCCGGCGGATCCAGGCGACCGGGCTGGCCCCGCCGTGCTGAACCCAGTAGAGGTCGAGCTCGCTGCCGACGCGCTCGTCGCTCTCGTCGAAGAGGATTTCGAGCCCCAGCCGGTCGCCGTACTTCTCGAACTCGAAGTCGTGGTTGTGGTAGGCGAACCCGAGGCCGGCCTCGTCGAGGGTCTCCGCGAATCCGCTCGCCTCCTCGGCCATCCGCTCGTACCCGTCGGCGTTGCGGAAATCCGCCGGCAGGGAGGGCAGGACGGCGAACTCGGCGCCGAGCAGTTTGTGCTTCTCGATCACCGCGTCAATCGCGTCGCGGAACTCGGGGTACGGGGTGTGCGACGCGATGACGGTCAGGCCATTGTCGTCGCAGACCTTCCTCTGATCCTCCAGGTCGATCGGCCCGACCCCGGCCAGCTCGACGTGCTCGTACCCGATCTCCCGGACCGCCTCCATCGACTCGGCGAACCCGTCGAGGGTCTGCAAATGCTCGCGGATCGTGTACACCTGCAGCGCCACGGTCATGTCTGCCATCGTCTGTCTCCTTTCCTGGGAGCTGTCAGCTATCAGCTATCAGCCGTCAGCTGTCAGCTCTCAGCTATCGGCCCTGTGCAATCTGTGGTCACTGGTCACCGGTGACTGGTCATTGGTCGTTGGTCATCCTACTCCGCCCTCCGGGCTACGTAGGACAAGTTGGTCACTTGACGGTTTTGCTGACTTCGGCGGCCGCGGCGAAGAGCTTCGAGTCGCGCTCGTCGCAGCCCGTTTCGTACTTCTCGGTCAGGGCTCGAATGCGCGTCCAGTCCTTCTTCTTGCTGCGCCGGGCCTGGCACAGGGCAAAGAGCTGGTCCGCGCGCCGCTGTAGAAGCTCGTCCACCCGCCGGGCGAGCGCGCCCTCGATCTTCTTCTCGTCGAGCGCCCGCTGGAGGAAGGCGATCGCCTCGCAGGCCTGGACGCCGAGTCGGAACGCCTCGTACCGCTCGGTCGCGACGGGTCCGTCGGGGCCGGGCGCGAGGATCGCCCGCGTGCTGCAGTTCGGCCCCAGGGCGCTGTTCCCGCCCATCACGTACGGCCGGCCCTTCTCGCGCTCGATCGGCCAACTGTCCACGCCGAGCGGGCCGACGCCGTGGTGCCCGCGCATGATCATCTCCTCGGGCAGGGCCCGAAGGACCCAGAGCGGCGAGTAGTCGCGGTGGCGGTTGCGGGCGTAGCTGCAGGTGACCAGCCATCGCTTCGGCTTCCACAGTCCGCGATAGCCGCGGGCGTGGAGCCGGCCCTCCCGCCATACCGTCTCGACGGTGAGGACGGGCATCGTGGACCCGTCGGACGCCTTGAACCGGCTCGGCTTGCCGTGCTGGGTGCTGCACCACTGGCCGTCCGGCCAGAGCGCCTTCGCCATGCTGACCGTCTGTTTCCGCGGCAGGCCGGCGTAGCGGCAGTCGCCGATCCCGGTCACCTCGAGCCAGCCGCGCGCCTTCAGGCGCTTGCGGATCTCCGCCATCACGGGGCTCCAGAACGTCCGGCAGGCCTCGGTACCGGGCAGCGGCTGCTCCAGGTTCTCGACCGTCCCCGTCGCCGGGTCCAGCAGGCTGACGGACTTCGCGCAGCCGTAGACGAACCGCAGCTCCTGCTCGCCCGTCTCCTCGTTCTTCTTCTCCTGAAGCTGGCCCCAGATGTTGAGCCGGAGCGGTCGCGGGGTGCCCAGCGTCTTTTCGACCAGGTCGAGATAGCGGTCGAACGGGCTGAAGTCGTACTTGTACGAGCCGTCGTCCTGCTTGATCCACCGGATCAGGGTCTGCTCGTTGCCGCGCGTGCGCATGTTGACCGAGAGGTCGGCGATCGCCTGGCGACTGCCGACCTTCGCCATCCATTCGAGCGATTCGCCCATGTACTTGAAGTGCTCGTCCGACCAGAGCTCGACCCCATAGTGCTCGGCTACCGACTCGGGTGAGGTGAACCCCATCTGGCGCGTGGCGAAGTCCACCGGGTCGGGCAGCGCCCAGTCGTGAACCTTGAGCTTGACCGGGACCTCCAGCGGCCCGGTCCCCTCCTGCTCGATGGTCACCGAGCCCCGGTACTCGCCCGGCGCGGCATCGGCGGGAATCCGGACCGTGATCCAGACGGGCACGACGGCGGCGGGCGGCGAGACCCGCTCGTTCCCCTTGTATCGAACGCGCATGATACCGACTTTCTTCGGCGGCTCATCCAGCAGGCCGTCGAACCGCGACGGATGGTTCCAGCTCTTCGCCCGGACCGCCTTCTCGGCGAATCGGACCCGCACCGCCGCCGCCGGGATCGCGCCCAGCCCGTCGCTGTGTGTCAGCCCGGTTGCACTTCCCCGCATGTTCGCGATGGGCGCGCCCGAGCTGCTGGCGATCAGCCGGCCGGAGAACACGCCGTTCCGCACGCCCTCGATCTCGATCGGCTTCGGCCGCGCGAACGGGTCCTCGGCCTGGTAGTTCCACACCGAGATCGTGTCGGTCGGCCGGCAGTTCCGCACCTGCCATTTCAGCGGGTTGTACGCCCCGGCTCGGGCGGCCCCCGCCAAGACGAGCACCGCGAACGTGGCCGAGACGGCCATCGAGGCGTTTCTCCTCAGGCGGTGATCCGGAAGAACCACGGAAGGCATTCATCGTCTCCTTCGGCCGGTGTGCGGGTTACGGGGGCCGATCCTGCGCGGCCCACGGTAAAGAGCTCTGACAAAACGGTGGGGCAGACACTCCTGTCTGCCGCGCAGCAGGCGAGAACGCCCGCTCCACCGGGATTCTGTCAGACGCCTTGAGACTCCGCGTACGCGGCGACCACCTCGGGCGCCGCGGCCAGGGCGTCGTCGAGCTTCGACGGGTCCTTGCCGCCCGCCTGGGCCAGGTCGGGCCGGCCGCCGCCGCCGCCGCCCGCCGCCGCCGCGATGTCCTTGATCATCCTGCCCGCGTTCAGCCGGTCGGTCAGATCGTCGGTCACCCCGCAGACGATCGACAGCTTGTCGCCCTCGTCGGACGCCAGCACCACGACGCCGCTTTTGAGCTTCCGCTTGAGCACGTCGCACAGCTCGCGGAGCTCGTCCGCCCGGCCGTCGGTCTTGTGAGCGATGAGCCGGACCCCGGCGACCTCGGTCGCGCGGGCGACGAGGTCGTCGGCCGACTCGCCCGCCCCGCGGCGCTTCAGCTTCTTGATGTCATCGCGCAGCGCCCGGTTCTCGTCGAGCAGGCTCCGGACCCGGTCGACCACCCGGCTCTCGTCGGTGCTCAGCTCGTCGGCGGCCTCGTGCAGGATCGCCTCGCGCCGCTTCCCGTGCCGGATCGCCTCGCGCCCGGTGACCGCCTCGATGCGGCGAGTGCCCGAGGCGATCGACGACTCGCTGGTCACGCGGAACAGGCCGACCTCGGCGACATTCTCGAGGTGGGTCCCGCCGCACAGCTCGACACTGTAGTCGCCGATCCGGACGACGCGGACCGTCTCGCCGTACTTCTCGCCGAACAAGGCGAGTGCGCCGGCCTGCTTCGCCTCCTCGAGCGGCATCTCGGCCACCGTCACGTCCGAGCCGTCGAGGATGTTCTCGTTCACGATCTCCTCGACCCGCTCCAGCTCCTCGAGCCTGACCGCCTCGAAGTGCGAGAAGTCGAACCGCAGCCGATCGGGCGCCACCTGCGAGCCCGCCTGCTCGACGTGTGCCCCGAGCACCGTCCGCAGCGCGTGCTGGAGCAGGTGAGTGCCGGTGTGGGCGCGGGCGATGGCCCGGCGGCGGCGAACGTCGACCCGGCAGGTCGCTCGCCCCCCGAGCTCCAGCCGCCCGCCCGTCACCTTTCCCGCGTGCAGGAAGTAGCCGCTGGCCCGCTTCGTGTCGAGCACGTCGACGGTTCCGGACTCGGTCTGGATCGAGCCGGTGTCGCCGATCTGCCCGCCGGCCTCGCCGTAGAACGGCGTCCGGTCGAGCACCACGGTCACCTCGGCCCCGGCCTCGGCGGTGTCGGCCAGCTCGTCGTCGACGATGAGGGCAAGGATCTCCGCCTCGGCCTCGGTCGTATCGTACCCGAGGAACTCGGTCGGTTTCGCGGACT
>JAWODX010000162.1:0-25784 GCA_046483085.1 Planctomycetota bacterium | reverse complement strand
CGACCAGGGCGCCGAAGGCCTGCAGGACGGTGCGGGCACGCTCTCCTTTCTTCCGCCTGATGACGACCGCGAGTCCCCCGACCGCGAACAGGCCCAGCCAGAGGGAGATCAATCCGCCGAGCGCGTCTTTCACGGAGCGGCCCCGGAGCGCGATGACGCTGGCGATAACAGCGGGGAGAACCCCCGCCACGAGCAGGAGACAGAGAGCCGTGCCGAGCCACCGGACCAGATCGCCGTGGAACCGGCGCAGGCGGGCATCGTTCTCCTCCCGCCACGCGGTCAGGGCGCGTCGTGCGTCGTCGAGCTCGTCGGGCGGGACGGCGATCCGCACCCGCTCCTCGCCGGCATAGAAGGCGCCGGGCGAATGCCACGTGGCCATTGGGTGGTCCAGGGCCACCGGCGAGCAGCCCGCCTCGGCCAGCACCCGCAAGGCGGCCTGGGTGTTCGCGCCGTAGAGTCCCTGGTAGACCACGACGAGGTCCCGGCCCTCTTCGTGCTGGCGGCCGGCTTCGCTTCGTGTCTCTCCCACGGGTTCCCCATGCCTCCGGTCCCGTCGGCTCAGCGCGGCTTTTTCCTCGCCGGCCTGTCCTTCGAGCGGTGCGAGATCCGACCTGCGGCGACGAGCCACACGACGACGGGGATCGCGAAGACGACGGGCGACCAGACCAACGCGATCGGGATACACGCCAGCGCGACGACCAGGGCGGACACGGTCGCACCGGCCACGACCCTCCGCGCCTCGCGCACGTGCCGATCGACGTCCGAGACGTTCTGCCGCTCCCACTCGGCGAGCGCCCGGCGGGCCGCCTGCTCCTGCCTGCGCGGGACGCCGATCCGCACGCGGTAATCGATCAGGTGGCCGCGATACTGCACCACCGGGTTCGGGTTGTCGAGGGGAACGGGATCGAACCCGCTGCCGGCGAGGAAGCTGGTCGCGGACCGGACGCCGCCGAGCTTGGCGACGTAGATGACGACGAGGTTGCCGGCGTCCGCGCCGGTCGTCGTCCGTTTCGGCATCGGCGGCATTCCTCCCGCGCCGGACGGGTCGCCCTGTGAGCGGACGTAATGATAGCCGGCCGCCCGGCCCGAAGCAACTCCCCGATCGTTTTGTTCGTTTGTGACAAGGGTTACAGGATTGACCCGGCGGGCCGTGGCCGCAACGCGATGCACGTATCCTGTCCATCCTCTTGATCTCGTCAAGACGCAGGACTCTGTTGGACCTCCTGCCGCCTGTTCGGGCGCTCGGGGTCCTGCCCGCCACCTGAATCCCCAGAGCGTTGCCCTGGACTGTCACATGGCGCCCCTTCGGGGCGTTTCACCCGGGTCCGCGCGCAATCCCAGGAACGGAAGCCACAGCCCAAGAGATGTGGGCAAAGAGGAGGGTCTCAGTGCTCCTCTTCCTGGTCGTCTTCGAGGAATCCCAGAGGGGGCGGCGACGGCTTGATCGCCCGGGAGGAGGGCGGCGGCGGTTCCTCGACCGGCTCGCGCGCCCCGCGCCAGTGGGCCCACCACCACGAGAGCACCGGGACGAGCCGGATCGCCACGTATACGACGCCCAGGGAGACGAGTGCGAGGATGACGCGGCGCAGCTCGAGCGGCCCGCCGTCGGCCTGGCCCCAGCCGAGCGGCGCGGTCGAGATCGCGATGGCGATGAACGCCTCGCGCCGAAACCGGTCCCGCCACCAGTACCACCAGGCCGACGCGAACACGAGGAACAGGGGGATGACGCCCGCCGGACGACCTGACAGCCATACCCAGCAGAAAAGGAACAGGAAGACCCAGTCGGCCATCAGCCCCGGCGGCCACGCGTCCAGAAGCCTCGCATCGCCCGCGACGTAATGCCCGAGGTGAATCCCCAGCAGGGTCGCCAGGAAGGGGACGCCGACCAGCGCGAACCCGGTCCGCACGCCTTCCAGCAGCCCGTGCGCGGCGTTCTCTTCAGCCATGATGGGTCCTCGAACGCCCGGCCCGGCGTTCTGTCAGCGCACGTTCGACCCTTCGCGCTCTCAGGCGATCGCGTCGAGCACCGTCTCTACGTCCTCGGGCGTGTGCGCGGCCATGGGCGCGAGGCGGACGCGGGCGGTCCCGTCGGGGACGGTCGGCGGGCGGATGGCCGGGGCGAGCACGCCGGCGTCGAGCAGTCGCCGCGACAGGGCGACGGCGGCGTCCGCCTCGCCGACGATGACCGGGGTGATCGGCGTCTCGGTCTCGCCGACGGCCAGCCCGCGCCGGCGCAGGCCGTCCTGCAACTGCCGGGTCCGTTCCCAGAGCGCGGCGCGGCGGCCCGGCTCTTCGTCGATGATCCGCAGCCCGGCGATGGACGCAGCGCACACGGCGGGCGGCGGGGCGGTCGTGTAGATGAAGCTCCGCGCCTTGTTGACCAGGAGCTCGATCAGGTCGACGGCCCCGACCACGTAGCCGCCGAACGAGCCGACCGCCTTGCTGAGGGTGCCCATGACGACCGGGATGCGGCCCGGCTCGATCCCGAAGTGCTCGGTCGCCCCGCGCCCGGTCGCGCCCAGCACACCGGTCGCGTGCGCCTCGTCGATCATCAGGGTCGCGCCGTGTCGCTCGCAGACCTCGACGAGGTCGGGCAGCGGGGCGAGGTCGCCGTCCATGCTGAACACGGTGTCGGTGACGACGAGCGCGCGCTCGCCGCGGCCGCGTGCGAGGAGCCGGTCGAGCCGGCCGGCGTCCTTGTGCGGGTAGACGCGGAGCGTCGCGCCGGAGAGGCGGCATCCGTCGATGATGCTCGCGTGGTTCAGCCGATCGCAGTAGACGACGTCGCCGCGCCCGACGAGCGACTGGATCACGCCGAGGTTCGCCATGTAGCCGGTGGGGAACACGATGGCGGCGTCGGCCCGCTTGAACCGTGCGACGGCGTCCTCGAGTTCGCGGTGGATGGCCATCGAGCCGGAGACGAGCCGGGACGCGCCGCTGCCCGTCCCGTACTGCGCCGCGGCCCGCCGCGCGGCCCGGACGAGCGCCGGATGGCAGGCGAGCCCGAGGTAATTGTTCGAGCAGAAGCAGAGCAGTTCGCGGCCGTCGATCCGCACCCGCGGCCCCTGGGCGCCGTCCACGGTCCGCAGCTTGCGCAGCAGGCCCCGGCCGGCGAGCTCGTCGAGCGCCCGGCGCCATTCTCGGTTCGGTGGTTGGCTGGTCGGTTTCCTCTCCATGCATCCACGGGCGTTCGCCCGGCCCGGCCGGTTGTTCTCGCCGCTGCTATTGTAGTGGCAGGCGCGGATGGCTCAACTCCCCCCTGCAGGTCTGGTCGACCGACGGCCAGGCAGACAGTCAAGTTGCACGGGTGTTCGCATCCGTCTATACTGTGGCCGCGAATCGCCCCGCCCGGGCGGCCGCACGCGTTTTCGAGGAACCTGACAGGGCCTGCCGAATTGAGTCCCGCCGAGACGGACGCCGACGCGACCCTCTTCTGCTCCGACTGGCACCTGCCGCCCGAACACACCGAGCATACCGAGTTCTTCGCCCGCTTCATCGACGAGGTCGGCGCCCGCGCGCCGCGGGTGTTCATCCTCGGCGATCTGTTTAACGCGTGGATCGGGCCGCGGGCCGCCGCGCGCCCCGGCCACGAGGCGGCGCTCCGGGCGCTCGCCCGGCTGGCCGACGGCGGCACGCGGGTCACGGTGCTGCGGGGCAACCGCGATTTCCTGCTCGACCGGAAGGTCGCGCGGGCGGTCGGGTTTGAACTCACGGGCAACGTCTGGCGCGGGGCGCTGGGCGGGATCACGGTCCGCGCGTCGCACGGTGACGAGCTGACCACCGACGACCGGCTGCACAAGGCGGCGCGGTCCGTCTGCGAGCACTTCCCGGTGAGCACGCTGGTCAAGGCGGCGCCGCTGTGGCTGGGCGACGTGCTGGCCGACGTGTACCGCTCGCTCAGCGACCGCCGGCATTTGCGCCGGGCCCACAGGCAGCTCGAGCCGGACCCCGCCCGGCTCCGGGCCGAGTTCGAGTCGGGCACCGACGCGGTCGTGATCGGGCACTGGCATCGGCCCGAGCTGCTTGCCGACGCGCTGGGCCTGCCCGGCAAGACGCTGGTTCGGCTCGGCGAGTGCACCCCCGAGCGCGCCTCGTACGCCGAGCTCCGGCACGATACCTTCCGGATCAAAACCTTCCCGGCCCACTGATCTGTTCGCAAGGAGGACGCCGTGACTTCGAAGGCCACGCGCGTGACGGCCGGTCTGTTCGACCGCCCGCTCAAGCAGGACGAGATGCTGCCCGAGTTCAAGGCGGTCCGGACCGACCCCGGTTCGTTCGCCGAACGGCCCCGCGTGCGGGAGCTCCTCGAACGCTGTGAGCGGGCGTTCGACCCGCTCGACGAGCTGCCGCGGCTCACTTACTCGCTGTACCAGCGCTATGATCGGACCGGCTCGCGGCGCGAGTACGACCGGGCGCAGCGCCGCAAACGAACGAGCGCGGCAAGCGCCGCGTTGCTGGCCATCTTCCGGGAGGACCGGCGCTGGATCGACCTGCTCCACGACCTCGTCTGGAGCATCTGCGAGGAGACCTGCTGGGTGCCGCCCGAGCACATGGGCAACCACCCGATCGACCTGTTCTCGGCCGAGACCGCGTTCATGCTCGCCGAGATCGACCACCTGCTCGCCGACCGGCTGGACGAGGCGGTGCGTCAGCGGATCCGCGACGAGGTCGAGCGGCGAATCCTCGGCCCGTATCTGGAGAAAGAATTCGGCTGGTTCGACGGGCACAACAACTGGACGGGCGTCTGCGAGAGCTCCGTCGGCGCCGCGTTCCTCTACCTCGAATCGGACCCCCGCCGACTCGCCCGGGCGATGAACCGCGCGCTCAAAGGCCTGCATAAATTCCTGGACCGGGCGTTCCTGGGCGACGGCGGCTCGTCGGAGGGCGTCGGCTACTGGCAGTACGGCCTGATCAACACGGTCGACTTCGCCGAGCTGCTCCGGGAGCGGACGAACGGCGCGGCCGACTTCCTGGCGCACGACAAGTTCAAGAAGATCGCCCTCTATCCGCACGCGGTGAAGACCGGTCTCGCGTCGTTCTACAGCGTCTCCGACTGCGTCGGCAGTGCGTCGTTCGCGCCCGGCCTGATCGCGCGGCTCGCCGAGCGGACCGGGGTCGACGAGCTGCTCGCCTTCCTCAACAAGCACACGACCGCCCTCGGCCCGGGGCGGCTCCCGCATGCGATCCGCAGCGTCCTGTGGTGGGACGGCACGGTCCGCCGATCGCCGCGGATCGACGACCGGATGCTGCCGGAGACCGGCGTGGCGCGCATCGTGGCGCCGCGCCGCAGGATCGTCGTCATGGCGAAGGCCGGCGACAACCAGGAGAACCACAATCACAACGACGTGGGCAGTTTCGCGGTGTACGTCCGCGGCGAGCCGATGATCTGCGATCCCGGGGCCGGCCTCTACGACAAGAAATACTTCGGCCCCGAGCGATACGACAACCCGCTCTGCAACTCGTACGGCCACAGCGTGCCGCGCGTCTCCGGCCGGCTCCAGCCGTTCGGCCGCGCATACCGCGGCCGCATCGAGACCTTCGACGTCACCCCCGGCACCAAGACGATCGGCATCGAGTTCTCGGATGCCTACGACCTGAAGAGCCTGACCGAGCTGAGCCGCCGGATCGTCCTGCAGGCCCGCGGGCCGGACGCCGGGCGGATCACGCTGGAAGACCGGTTCGTGTTCAAGGGGCGGACGCTCCCCATCGAGGAGGCGTTCACCACGTGGCACCCGGTCTCGATCCGGAAGAGCGGTGTCGCGGTCATCCGCGGGGGCGGCCACGAGCTCCGGCTCCGCGTCCTCGATCCGGAGGGCGCGCGGTTCGAGGTCGAGGACCTTTCGGTGCTGGTCAAGGGCCGGCCGGAGCCGTCGGTCCTCCGCCGCCTCACTTGCCCCTTGACAAAGGGAGCCCGAGGCTTTACACTGCAAATCCTAGTTGTTCAGTGAGGATTTGGACTCGGGAAAAGGAGGTGGCGCATGTGTGAGAAATGTGGGTGCGGAAGTCCCGAGAAGGACACGGGATGCGAAAAGCCGGAGAACCTGAAGGGCAAGCCTGAAGATTGTTCACCCGAACAGGTGAAGGAGTGCCACGACGAGGCCGAAGAGCATCCCTGCGAGAAGTAGGGTCGAATCGCCGGCCGGCGCGCCCGGGTCGGGCGCGGAGCGGGGAGGTCTGTCAAAAGGAGGTTTGTGATGGGTTGCTGTGACAAGTCGAAGAAGAAGGAAAAGAAAGAGAAGAAAGAGAAGAAGGGCTGCTGCGGAAGCAGCAAGTAGTCGCCCACGGCGCGTTCGTCGAGAACGCGCCGGCAATCTGAATGCAACGGGCCGGGCCGGACGGAGTCATCGCTTCGTTCGGCCCGGTCTTTTTTGTCATTGACCTCTGTATTGTTGCGAGAGAAAGTGAGCGGGGAGAACCCCCTTTTGAAAGAGGGCTTCTCCCCGCGCCCCTCTCCCGGAAAACTTAGGGACATCCCGTTTCAGCCCGGCCGAAACGGCATTTCCAACCGAAGTCCTTCGAGGCAGCCAAGAATGCCTGCCCCACCGGCGAGAGGCCACGTCCCGGTGGGGCGGACATTCCTGTCTGCCCCATCCGTCTCTGGCAGGCGTCTGGTTGGGCGGAGGTTGCTGCAGCGGTCAGCCCGCCGCGAACGGGGCGGCGTGCTTGCCGAGATGCCGCTCCAGCGCGGCGTAGTGCTCTTCCTCGTGGCCTCGGAGCGCCGCGTAGAACCGGTCGCGGAAGCGGTACCCGCCGTCCGCCCGGCTCGTCAGGACGGAGCCGAACGTGACGTGCAGGATCTGGCGGGTGTCGAACTGGTCGAGCGCGTCGGGCAGTTCGTCGTCGGCCAGGGCCTCCGGCCGCCTGGCCTTCGCCGGGTCGGCCGAGACGTGGTACGTCGCCCGGTCCTCGTCCCACCGCTCGAACGCGAAGGCGAGGATCTCGCGGAACAGGTCCGGCTCGACCTGTGCGATGGCGCGGACCGCCTCGAGGTAGCTCGTCCCGGCCGTCTTGACGTGCACGAGCCCGCCGGCGACCTTCGCCGCCACCTCGTACACGCTGAACTTGTCGGACCCCGAATGGATGCTCAGCTTGTACGGGCCGAGCTCGCGGGCGATGGCGACGTGCCAGCGGAACGCCCCCTCCAGCTCGCCCAGGTCACCGATGTAGTCGACGCCCTTCTCGAACCGGCCGACGAACCGCGGCGCGAGGCTGACCACCTCGACGCCCAGCCGGCGCAGCTCGCTCGCCACGTAGAAATGCTCGACCGGGGAGGTCGGCGTCTCGGTCTCGTCGACCGACATCTCGATCTCGAACGGCCGGGGCGCCATCGTCGACGCCACGTGGCGGGCCATCTCGACCGTGTGCGCGACCGCGGCGCCGTACTTGACCGCGGCCCGGGCGACGGCCGCGCCGGAGCAGTCGAGCTCGAAGCCCCCGAACGCGAACGTGCTGTCCGTGTACGTCGACTCGGTCTCCTCGCGGGTCGTTTCGAGCCGGTCCCAGGGCACGGCGTCGAGCGCGTCGTCCAGCGCCGCGCGATCCATCTCGTCGGCCGCCTCGGTCACGTGGTCGCCGGGGTCGACGGTGAACATGGTGAAGCCGGCGGCGGCCGTCACGGCCACGTCGTCCGGGGTCTTCAGGTGGTCGGCGTCCGACCCGAACCCGTCGCGGTAGCCCTCCTGCAGCGCGCCCCAGGTGGCCGCGTCCATCACGTCCTCGGGGGTGCGGTGTGTGCGCTCCATCTCGCGGATCGACTGCTGCGCGAGCACGGGCGCGAGCCCCGTGCCGCGCACGGCGCGGATGTGTCCCGGGGTTGCGAGCCCGAGCCGGTCGCCGAGCCCGAGCGAGGTGTCCAGCCCGACGAGCGACGGGGCGAGGAACGGCAGCTCGGCCCGGAGCGTCGCCGCGTTGTCGTGATCCATGGGGAGGAGCTCGACGCGCGGCTCGTCGGCGTCGAGGGTCGCCCGGCCGAGCTGCTTGTCCGGCCCGCGGGTGAGGAAGTACAGCTTGCCGCCGGCCGGGGTGATCGACGCCGGGTAGACCGGCCGGCCGGTCTTTGCCTCCAGCTCGCCGGCGCCCGCCTCGCGTTCGGCGGGCTCGGGCGTTTGCTCCGCGCTCGTCGCCATCAGCGTTCGCATCGTCTCGCTCACGGGAACTCCTTTCTCTTCGATGTACGTCCGCCGGGATCATACCACCCCGCCGCCGCATTGCAACCGGAGGCGGCGAGGACCACGACGACACGGCGCTTCCGGGAAAGCTGCGCAGGTGCGCCCTGCCGTCCTGCTCCGTGGTGAGAAAGAGGGGGGGATTTCAGCGGAGGGCGTCTTCGAGGTCGTCGGCGAAGTCGTGGCAGCCGGCGTAGCGGTCTTCGGGGCTCCTGGCCATGGCCCGGGCGACGACGGCGCTGACGCGGTGCGGGACGTCGCCGCGCAGGGCGTCGAGCGGCTTGGGCCGCTGCTTCAGGATGCGGCTCACCAGGCCGGCCGGCGCGTCGGCCCGGAACGGGGGATGCCCGGCGAGCACGCTGTAGAGGGACGCGCCGAGCGCGTAGACGTCGACCTGTGCGGTGGCGCGGCCCGGTTCGATCAGGCATTCGGGCGCCCAGTAATGGAGGATGTCGGCGGAGTAGCGCACGTTGACGGCCCCGCTGGCGGACGCGTCGGTGATGCTCTTGGCGAACCCGAGCCCGACGAGCTTCGGGACCCTCTCGTCGTTGAGGATGATGTTGGCGGGCCGGATGTCCCGATGATGAACGTTCCGCCGGTGGGCGATCTCGACGGCTCCGGCGACGCGGAGGATGATGTCGGCCAGGTCGGCGACATCGCCGCGGCCCCCCTTCTGGGCCGTCCGCTGGAGCAGGTTCCGGCCGTCGACGAACTCCAGGCAGACGTAGCAGAGGTGCTCGGCCCGGCCGATGTCGTAGATGCGGGCGAGGTTCGGGTGCGAGATCTGCCCGCCCCGCTTGACCGCGGCGAGGAACTGGGTGATCAGTTCGCGGTCGGCGGCGATCTCGCGCCGGAGCACGCGGAGGACGACCGAGCGGGCCATGGACAGTTGCTGGGCCTTGTACGAGATGAACCACGATCCGGCGCCGAGCTTGGCGTCGAATCGATAGCCGGCGACGGTCTTGCCCAGGAGCGGATCGGCCTCGATGCAGCGCGGGCAGCAGACCTGGCCGTGGATGTCGGTGGCGGCGCCGGACTTCAGCTCCTTGGCGGTGACCGGCTGGCGGCAGGAGCTGCAGATCTTCTCGCCCCGCCTCAGCGGGCGCTCGGGCCTGTCTTCGGTGATCCGGAGCCGGGCGGCGATGGCCGCGGGGTCGATGGCGGGCCGGGGCTCGGCGCTTTCCGCCGCCTCGGCGCCGGCCGGCTCCTCGTCGAGCACGATCCCGTTCCAGACGTCGCCCGATCCCGGCTCGGGCGCCGCGTGGCTCTCGTCGAGGATAATCAGGCCCTCCTCGTCGGCCGGCTCGGCCGAATCGGCCTGCGGCGCGCCCGGCTCGGCGTTGAGGACGATGGGTTCGCCGGGCTCGTCGGCGCCGGGTTCGGGCGCCTCCCGGGCCGGTTCGGCTCTCTGCTCCTGCGCGGGCGGCGCGGCGGGCTCTCCGACCGGCTCCGCCGAGCCGTCGCCCTCGCGGTACTCGAACGTGGTGTAGCCGGCCTGGATGACGTCGCCGTCCTTGAGGGCGGTGGAGGCAATCCGCTTCCCGTTCACGTAGGTCCCGTTCATGCTGCCCAGGTCGGTGACGATCGCCACCCCGCCCGAGACCGTGACCTCGCAGTGCATGCGGGACATGCGGAGGTCGGGGACCCGGCAGGCGGCCGAGCTCTCGCGGCCGATGGTGAACGGCTTCCCCGGCGGCACCGGGATCCGGCTCTCTTCCGAACCGTCTTCCTTTAACAGCCGCAGGTAGGGCACGACCAATCCTCAGAACGCGGACTTCTTCTCGGTATGCGTCTTATCTTCGACAAATTGTCCCGGAGAATCAAGCGCGCGGGACGGCGACCGGGTCATGGCCGCGCCTGGATGGCGAACTCGGTGAAGAGGACGCGGGCGCCGGCGCGGTTCCCGCCGAAGCCACACAGCAGGTAGTCCCGGTTGCTCGCGTTGGCCAGGAAGAGCTCGCTCGCGGTCAGCCGCTCGGGCTTCCGCCGCAGCCGTTTCTCGTACCAGGCGGCCACGCGCGCGCCCAGATCGAGCTCGACCTGGTGTTCGGCGCCCGGCTTGCCGTGGAACGAGACCTCCGGCCCGGCCGCCAGCGTCGCCGCCACGGTCGGCTCGGCGGGCGCGGCCAGCGGGAGCTCGAGCAGCCGGCCGTTCACCCGGACGAAGAGGTTGAGGCGGACCGGTTCGGCCGAGGCGGTCTGCCAGGCGAGCCGGACGACCGGGTAGCGGAGCAGGTCGAACGGGCGGCGGCGGAGGGCCACGCCGAACGACCCGCCGGCGTTCCGGTTGACGGCCATCAGGCCGCCGCCCGGCTGCGGCCGGAGCGCGGCGCCCTGTCGGCCGCCGAGCGGCTCCCAGCCGCCGAGGGTCCGGTCGAACCGCGTGCGGACCAGGTGGCCGTCGGGCGGCTCCTCGGGCGGCCGAAGCTCGATCGCCGGGCGCGTGCCGTCCTTGAGGAAGCTGGCCAGGCTGCTGCGCTCGGCGTAGACGCGGACGCGGGCGATCATGACGGCGTTGTCGACGGTCCACAGGGCGATGTGCCCGCCGGCGAGCGGCTTCGGGTCGCGGAACTGGCGGACGAGCCGGCCGTCGAGGAAGAGCTGGACGAGCGGGCCGGCCCTGCGGACCTTGATGTGGAACCACCGGCGGTGGAAGTTGCCTCGGATCACGTGGTCGCCCGACCCGGCCACGATCTGGCCGGCCCGGAGCAGCCGCGTCCACCGGTTGCCCCAGCCGGCGAACACGACCTGGTAGCCGCTGTCCAGGTTCCGCCCGTCCCCGCAGATCGTCAGGTTGATGTCGCCCACGTGCGGATAGCGCGCCCGGCCCTTCTGCATCTTGAGTGCGGCGAAGAACTCGACGACCTGGTCGCCGTGGAACGCGCGGCGGCTCCACATCTGGGCGACGTGGTCGCTCCGGCCGCCCAGCCAGGACCACCGCGGATCGCACTCCCATCGGTTGGTGATCGTCCACGTGCCCGTCCGGGCGAACCACTCGATCGGCGCCTCCTTGAACAGGTAGTCGTGGACGTGTGGGCTGCGGATCGTCACCTTGTGCAGGTCGAGCCGGAGTCCGCCGGCGCCGAGGCCGACCGCGCGGCCGGGCAGCTCGACGGGATCGGTCTCAATGACCGCCGTCCCGTCGCGGGCCGCGACGAGCCGGTCGCCGGTCTTCCGCAGCGTGACGCGGCTGCCGGCCAGCGGCCCCGCCTGCTCCGACGCGAGCTCCTTGCCCCCGAGCGTGAGAGTCCAGGCGCTGCCGTCGCCGGTCCGGCGGACGCGGAGCCGGGCGCCCGCGCCGGGCTCCCGGCCGTCGCCGCCGACGGCGAGGAGGAGCGAGCCGCCTGCGTCGACCTCGGCGGGCGAATAGCCGATCGAGACGTCGCCGAAGAACTCGCCCTTGTGCCAGAAGAACTCGCGGACCCCGCCCGGGCCGTCGATGCGGCACGCACGCCACGAACTGAGCAGACTCGCCCAGTTCTCCATCTGCCGGTCCGACTCGAACGTCTTGCTGAACAGGCGGACCGTCGGCATCGCCGGCGACCGCAGGTGGCTGCTCTTCACCAGCGTGTCGTCGAACAGCGTCTCCTCGGTGTCCCTGACGTAGAGCCCGATCTTGCCCACGGCGGCCACCTGCGTGGATCGGAGCAGTTGCTTGCCGCCGACGGAGCACGCGATCCCCTCGCCGTCCGTCCGCACCCTCAGGCGGTACCACTGGTCGGGGTACAGGACCTGGTTGGTCCGGGCGAGCACGTGCTCGTCGCCGTCGCGGACGCGGACGAGTTCGGAGGCGCCGGCGCCGACGGCGAGCCGGAAGAGGTGGTAGTTCCGCTCGTCGCGGAGGGCAAAGGCGAGGCCGGCCGACCCGCCGCGGGCGCGGACGCTGACCGCGGCCCGGTAGGCGTGCCAGTGCGGCTCGCCGGTCGTCATCAGCCCGACGCCGTCGGCCCGAGCGATGCACCGGAACGGGTTCGCACTCCGGCTGGTGTCGCTCTCGTATCGGACGGCCCACCTGCCGGCGACGGGGCGCCAGTGCTCGCCGGTGTCTTTCTCGCGCATGAAGTCGTCGGCGAAGTACAGGGCGCCGCTCCGGCGGACGGTGAGCGCCTCGAACGTGCCGCCGACCCAGGCGTACCGGCCGCCCGGCGGGCCGGCGAGGTCCGCCGCCGCCTGCCGGGCCCCCAGCCGAAGGAGCGCCCGGCCGGGCCGAACGAACAGGGTCCCCTCCGACGCGATGCGGAGCGAGACGGGGAGGCGGCGCCGCTTCCCGTCGACCACCTCGTACAGGGTCGCATTCGTCCCGTCGAAGTAGAGGAACGCGTAGTTCTCGCGGCTGTGGCAGTTGATCAGCGCGGCGAGCCCGTTCGGCGTTCCGCGCACCTGGAACTCGAGGCGGTAGGATTTGGGGAGCGGCCGCCGGCCGATCGTCGCCTGCTCCAGGTCGAGGGTCGCGCCCCGCGCTGCCCAGGAGCCGAGCAGGACAGCGGCCAGCGCGACGGCCGCGGCGGCCCGCGCCGGCCTCTTGTGGTTCGTCGTCGCGGCGACTCGGTTCGTGCTCACTCCTCGAACTCCAGGTCCCGGGCCTGTTTCAGGTAGGTGCGGATGTTGCGCTTGTGGACGTTGGACTGGCACGACTCGAGCGCGGATTCGAGGTGTTCGATGGCGGCTTTTCGGTCGCGCCACGAGGTCTCGGTCTGCGCCCGGCGGAGGTAGGCCCGGCCGAGCCGATAGCGGACCTGCCAGCTCTTCGGATGCTTCTGGGCGGCGGTGAGGAGGATGTCGATGGCGTCGCCGTGCCGGCCCTGGGTCGTGCACAGCGAGGCGACCTTGTAGCAGAAGCTGAGATTGTCCGGCTCCTGCTCGAGCATCTTTCGGTAGAGCCGGATGGCGTCGTCGATGTCGCCGTGCTTGCGGTAGTAGGTCGCGATGTTCTCGAGCCGTGCCCGGGCCGCGGGGTAGTCGGGCAGCATGCCGATGAACATGTCCTCGAGGCGCTTGCGTGCTTCCTTTGCCTCGGTCTCGTCTCCGTATTGGAAGATGCTGCGGGTGAGGACTTTTTGCATCTCCTGCTTGAGGCGGCGGGCGTAGCTGCTGGTGTCTTCGCCGGAGAGGACGAGCTCCCAGGCGCGGCGATAGGCGCTCATCGCCTTGTCGAGCTCGCGGGTGATCATGTAGTGGTGGCCGAGCTCGGTCTGCCGGCTGGCGTTGTTCGGCTCCTGCCGGGCGAGGTAGAGGAGCGCGGCCTCCTGGCGCGACTGGAGCTTGCCGTACAGGTGTCGCTCGCCCGTCTTTCGGAGGTCGAGCGGGATGACGTGCGGGAGGCAGTTGGGCTTCTTGAACCGGATTTCGTGGCGGCCGAGCCGGACGTTTTCGATGCGCAGCGGCCGGTTGGGCCGGGTCCGGCCGGCCGGCCGGCCGTCGATGTAGACCGAGGCGTCGGGCTGGCTGGCGGTGACCAGGAGCGTGGCCGTCGGCTCCGGCTCCAGCTCGGCCGAGAGGGCCGCCGGGGTGTCCGCGTCGATCCGCGTCCGCCAGGTCTGGTAGCCGGTCCGCGTGACGCGGAGCGCGTGCAGGCCGGCGGGGGCGTCGAACTCGAGCGGGGCGAGTCCGAGGAACCGGTCGTCGAGGAAGACCTCGGCGCCGCTCGGGCTGGCGGCGAGCTTGATGGTTCGGGTCGGGCCGCCCGGCGGCCGCCGCTCGTCGACGTCCTGTCGGTCGTGCAGGAGGACGGCGGCGGCGGCGATGCCGGCGGCGAGCGCCAGGCCGGCGGCGGCGAGCCCGAGCCGTCGGCGGCGCGAGGGCGCCCTGGGCGCGGGCTCGGCGGGCGCGGGCGCCGGCGCCGGCTGGGCGGCGGGCCGCTCCGCCTCGGCGACGGCGGGGACGGCGCGCGTATCGTCCTTGCGTGCGAACGCGAACGTGGTGCCGCCGAGGAAGATGCGGGCGCCGGATTCGAGGTCGGCCTCGGGGACCTTCTCGCCGTCGACGAAGCAGCCGTTCGTGCTGCCGCGGTCGACCAGGCGGAACCGGCCGTCGCGCGCGACGAGGGAGCAGTGCCGGCGGGAGACTTCGGCGTCGTGGACGACGATGTCGTTGCGTTCGGCGCGGCCGATGCTGAGCTCGCCGTCGGGCGGGATGGGGTAGTGCGTGCCCCGGTCGTTACCGGACAGGGCGATCAGCGTGGCGCCGCTCCGGTCCGGCGGGTCGGGTTCGAGGCGGTCGGGCGTGTCGGCTGTCATCGAACTCCAGCCTTCCCGAGGGGAGACGCAAGGGCGACCCGGTGCGGTCCTAGTCCTCTTCATCCCGGTCCGGTGCGGGCCGGATCGGCTCTTCGTGCGGCTCGGCGTCTCTCTTCTTTGGGCCCCTGGGCCGGACCTCGCGGGGGCGCATTTCGTCCCGGACGGCGCCGAGTTTCCGCCGGACCTGCTCCCGCCACTCTCGCATCTTGCGGATGCGCAGTCGTTCGTTCTGTTCCTCTTCTCTCTTCAGGTGCCGGGCGCGGGCCTCGTCCAACAGTTTCGAGATCTTCTCGGCCTCGTCGTGGGTGATCGATCGGATGAGCTGCTGGAGTGTGGCGACGGCCTCGTCCTCGCGGCCGTTCCGTTCGAGAAGGTCGGCGAGCTGCTGCAGGGCGAGCACCTTCTGCAGCTTGTCGTCGGTCGTCTTGACGAGGGTTTCCAGTTCTGCCACGGCGGCGTCGATCTTGCCCACCTCTTCGAAAAGCTGGACGAGCCGGCGCAGGGCGAGCGGGACGAACTCGCCGGTGACCTTCCTGTATTCTTCCACCGCCCGCTCGGTGTTGCCCAGCCGCTCGCGATACAGGTCGCCCAGGTTCAGGTGGGTGAGCGACACGGCGACCGGGTCCTTCGAGTTCTTGACCAGTTGGTGCAGCGCGGTCGCCGCTTCCGTGTATTGCTCCCGGCGGATGTGAAGCTCGGCGATCTGGTAGTAGGCCCGGTCGCGGACGTTCAGGCGCTCGTCGCGGCGGAGGGTAGACTTGGCCTGTTGTTCGGCGCCCGGCAGGCGACGGGGTCGCTCTGCCCGCTCTTCGCGCTCGCGGCGGAACTTCTGCCAGCGGCGGCGGGCGTGGTTCAGGAGATCGCGTTCCTCTTCCGTCAGCTTTTCGCCCCGGCGGACCTTCTGGAGGAGCGGCCGCATCTTCCGGAACAGGGCCCGCCGCTCGGCGGCCTCATCTCCTTTCTCCTCGGGTTCCTCGCGGAAGGGATTTTCGTCTTCGCCCTCGCGGGCCGCGACGGGCAGCGCCAGCAGCCCGCCGAACAGCGCGGCGACGGTGAACAACATGACCCAGACCCGCCTGGCCATGGCCTCTCCTCCTTGCGACTGTGGGCCCTGCGCTCGCCCGGTTAGAACGAGAAATCCAGCGGCTCCATTTTCTCCATGATCTGGCCCGGTGGCGGGACCTCTTTCGCGTCGCTCGTGATGTAGACCTGGTCGATCTTGATGTTGTCTTCGGTGTTGGTGAAGGTCAGGGTGTGTTCGCCTGCGTCGAGCTTGAAGGCGCGCGGCAGTTCGGACTTCGGGTCGAGCGGCCGGATCTTGAACCAGAGCCACTTGGTGTAGGTGCCGCTGGTCAATACGAGGGGCTTGCCGTCGTCGACCCGGAAGCCGACGCTGTTTTCGCAGCCTCCCCCGTCGCCCCACATGACCCGCGGCCACACGTAATACGCCCCGTCCTCCGGGACCTTGAATGTCAGGACCAGCTTGCCCTTGAAGGGGAGCGGGGGCTTGCCCGCCTTCTTCCGGGCCTGGTTCTTGTCCTTGCACGCCTTGTTCGCGTGCCTGGGGATCACCACGCACTTGCCGCCCGACGCCTCCTGCCGGCCGGCGTCGGGATGGACGAAGGAGTCGAACTCGCGGACGACCATGTCCGGGGTGACCTCACCATCCTCGGCCTCGAGGATGATCTCCACGACCTCCTTCGGCGGCCGGAGCTTGCCGGCGCCCTCCGCCTTCGTCGTCTCCTCCGGCTCGCCCGGACCGGTGTCGCTCTGCCCGCCCGTGCAGCCGAGCGGAAACAGCAGCAACAGGCCGACGATCCCGATGTGCGCCGCTCGATTCATGGTCACGTTGCTCCTTTTCTGGTGGAACCGGCCGGGGCACGGGTAACATCCTTTTTCCGCCTGGCGTGCACAGGCGAGGTCGGCAGCGGCATCGCCTCGCACCCTCAACGATTCATGGCCGGTGGACTCTGCTGCAACAAACCGCATCCCTGCACGGGGCGCGGCAACCGCGCCGCCTGAAAGCCATTATACGCCCGTCCGGGCGCGGATCAATACGGGGGGGCGCTTCCCGGCCGCGCCGGCGTCTTGATTGGCGGGTGCCAGCGCTTAGAATGCACCGGGTTGGTCGGCCCGTCGCCGGCCGGTCGACTCTTGGGCTGTGCGTGGGCCCGCCTTGTCGGGCGGGCCGGCGCGGCAAGGCGGCACGCAGTGAGCGGAGAGATTGACCGCCTGCTTGAAGGATCTCAGAAGGTGGGGCGGGCATTCCTGTCCGCCGCCTGGCAGGCAAGAATGTCTGCCCCACCCAGTATTGAGATCGTCTTTTGGCTCGGCGCGGGCAGTCCGGCACATGCGAACGCGGCGCACAACCTGGCTTCTCCTGGCGCCGGCCCTGGCGTTCTACGCGCTGTTCGTCCTGTGGCCGATCCTCCAGTCGATCCGGTTCAGCCTGTTCGTGGGCAGCGAGGCGGTCGGCGGGCATTTCGCCCGGCTGCTGCTGCGGCCCGACGGGCGGTTCTTCCGTGCGCTCGGCAACAACGTCCTGCTCGTGCTGCTCTCGCTGCTCATCCAGCTCCCGTGTGCGCTCGGCCTGGCGCTGCTGCTGTCGGGGCGCCTGCCGGGGCGGGGCGTGCTGCGCACGATCTATTTCGCGCCGATGGTGATCCCCACGGTCGCCATCGGGTTCCTCTGGCGGTTCATCTACAAGCCGGCGTCACAGGGCGGGCTGCTGAACCAGCTCCTGGCGGGGGTCGGCCTGGGGGCCGTCGACTGGCTGGGGGACCCGGGGGTCGACCTGTTCGCGATCATCCTCGCGGTGTCGTGGCGATACATCGGCTTTCACACGGTCATCTTCCTGGCGGGGCTCCAGGCGATCCCGGGCGAGGTCTACGAGGCGGCCCGGATCGACGGGGCGACCGAGTGGGAGGCGTTTCGGGACATCACCCTGCCGATGATGCGGCGGGTGATCGCGGTCTCGGCCACCCTCTCGCTGGTCGGCTCGCTGAAGTATTTCGACATCTTCTACGTCATGTCGCCGGGCGGCGGGACGCGCGGCTCGGCCGACCTGGTCACCACGTACATGTACCGGACGGCGTTCGGGGCGCAGAGCCCCGGCTACGGCAGCGCGATCGCGGTCGCCCTGCTGGCGGTCACCCTCTTGGTGGCGGTGCCGGTGATGCGGATGCTCCGCGGGAGGAGGGTGCGATGAACGTGAAGCGCGCGGCCCGGTTCTCGCTGGCGATCGCCCTGGCGGTCGTCTTCGGCTATCCGCTGCTGTGGATGGTGATGACGAGCTTCAAATCGCAGGCGGCGCTGGAGGCGAGCGCGTGGGCGCCGCCGTCGTCGCTCTACTTGGGAAATTTCCGGGACGTGCTGGCGGCGGGGCACTTCGGGCGGTACTACCTGAACAGCGTGCTGGTGTGCGGGGTATCGGTCCTGGCGGCGAGCCTGGCATCGGCGGCGGCGGCGTACGTGTTCGCCCGCATGCGGTTCCGGGGCAAGGAGGCCCTGTTCGTGGTGCTCCTGGGCGGGATGATGATGCCGGTCCACGTGACGCTGATCCCGCTGCACCGGCTGATGAGCGCGGCGGGGCTGCTGAACACCCCGGTCGCGCTGATCGGGCCGTACGTCGCGTTTGCCCTCCCGGTCTCGACGTTCATCCTGCGGGCGTTCTTCGAGGCGCTGCCGCCGGACATGGAGGAGGCGGCGCGGATCGACGGCTGCTCGCCGATCGGCGCGTTCTGGCACGTCGCCCTCCCGCTCGCCGCGCCGGCCCTCGCCACCGTATTCATCTTCAACTTCGTGCACATGTGGAACGAGTTCGCGTTCGCCCTGACCCTGACGAGCGGGGCGTCGACCACCCTGCCGGTGGGCATCTACGAGGTGTCGACGAGCAGCTTCAGCACGAACATCCCGGGGGTGACCGCCGGGCTGACGATCGGGGTGATCCCCGGGCTGATCGTCTATTTCATCGCCCAGAGGCACATCGTGAAGGGCATGACGGCGGGGGCCCTGGGCGGCTGACCGGGGATGGTGGGGCGGACGGAGAAAGGAAAAATGGGAACCGGGGAAATTGGAAAACGTAATTGGGGAGTGCCCGCAGGGCAGCGAGTGCGTTTCTTTTCCATTTTTCCCCTTTCCCTTTTTCCCTTGCGCTGCTTGGCGTTGAGCGCATAGGGTTGGGGCAATGCGGATCATCGGCGGTGAGAACCGGAAGCTGAAGCTGGCCGCGCCGCGGGGGCGCGAGGTCCGCCCGATCCTCGACCGCGTCCGCGAGTCGCTGTTCGGCATCCTCCGCAACGACGTCCCGGGCGCGGCGGTCGCCGACCTGTTCGCGGGGACGGGGGTGATCGGGCTGGAGGCGCTGAGCCGGGGGGCGGCGAGCTGTGTGTTCGTCGACCGCGACCCGCGGTGCGTGGGCACGATCCGGGAGAACGTTCGGCGGGCCGGGCGCAGGGACCAGGTCCGCGTGGTGCGGGCCGACGCTCTGCGTTCGGCGCGGCCCGGCGGCCCGCTCGAGATCGACGCGCCGTTCGACCTGATCTTCGTCGATCCGCCCTATCGGCTGATGCGGAGCCCGCGCAACCGCGGGCGCGTGACGCGGCTGGTCGAGCAGCTCGGCGCCCCCGACCGGCTGTCGGAAGGGGGCGTGCTCGTGCTCCGCTATCCGCGCGACGCGGCGGTGCCTGCGCGGATCGGCCCGCTGGCCAAGGTGGACCGCCGCCGCTACGGGGGGATGAAGATCGCTCTCTTCGCCCGCACCGGGCAGAAGAACGGATAGACGCGCAATCACACCGGCGCCCGCTGCTGGTGGACCCGCGTGCGGCGGGCCGGCATCGGTGAAACACGCGCGCCACGCAACCGTGCGCCCGCACGGCTCCCCGAAGCAGCTTCCACAGGCAGACGGCCGCAGACCCTTCGGCCGTCCCGTCTTGTCGCAGAAGCGCACGGCGGCGGGCTATCATTTTGATAGGTGATAGGCGGCTGCCGCTCCCGCCGGCGCCTTCTCGCGCGTTTCCTTCGAACACATAACGGATTGCAGCAAAGGGCGTTCCGCCCTTTCTGCGCCGGGACCTGCGCGAAGCCCCCGCCTCTGGCACGGCCGTTGCAGGAAGGTTGTGCCGTCGGCAGAACGGCGTAAGCCGCTCTGGGAGGCTCTTTTCTACACTTTGTGGGCGGCCTGTCCGCCCCCGCGTTTGGCCCACGGGCGCGCCTGCCCGGGGCTGGAAGGAGGAAACGCGTGAACAACGCGAATGCCGCAGAGGGGCGAGGGTCGACGTTGAGCAGGAACCTGGTCGCGCAGCTCGTCTCGGGCTACTCCGAGGAGTGCACACTCTATCACATGCTGTTCGGGCTGACATCGCGGCAGCGGCGATGCCTGGGCGACGGGGGAGACCTGTCGGAGTTCGTCGAGCTGATCGACGAGAAGGACGCGGTCCTCAACCAGATCGCGAAGGTCGAGCGGAACCTCGAGCCGGTCCGGGCCCGGTGGATGGCGGCGCCGTTCGAGGAGCGCGAGCGGGTGGCCGGGAAGCTGAACCCGCTGCTGGACGAGGTCATCACCTCGATCCAGCGGACGGTCGAGCTGGAGCGGGACAACGAGCGGCTGCTCGAGACGCGGCGGCGCGAGCTGTCGCAGGTCCTGGCGGACGCCCGCCGCTGGCGTTGCAGCGGGCCCGATCCCATCCCCGCACATACGGCCGCACCCGCCCCACCCGAGCCGGGTCCACCCCGGCCCGCACCCCTTATGGCCTGATCTCCCCAGAACCAGCGAGGAGGGAACCCAATGCCTTCCAGGCATCAGGAGACGTGGAATCGTTTCAAGCGCAAGAAGGACCGAGAGGCCCGGGCCGAGCTGATTCACGAGTTCATCCCGCTCGTGCACTACGTGTACGGCCGGATGTCCATCTATCTGCCGCAGGTGCTGGACAACGATGATCTGATCGCGGCGGGGACGATCGGGCTGATCTCGGCCGTGGACGACTTCGACATCGACCGGGGGATCGAGTTCACCACGTTCGCCGTGCCCCGGGTTCGCGGGGCGATCCTCGACGAGCTTCGCGAGCACGACTGGGTGCCGCGGACGGCCCGGCGCCGGGCGGCCGAGCTCAAGGCGGCCATGAACGAGGCGAGCGACGAGAACGCCCGCGCCCCCGACCTGGGCAAGGTGGCCCGGCTGCTGGGCGTCGAGCGCAGCCGGCTCAGCCGACTGATCTACCGCGTCCAGCCGGTCAGCTTTGTCCCCCTCGAACACTCCGCCGGCCAGGAAGACGACGAGGCGATGAGCGTCTCCCAGGTCGTCGCCGACCCCGGGAGCGAAGACCCGGTGGCCTCGGTCGAGCTCGACGACGACTGCCGCACGCTCGAGGCCGCGCTGGAGACCCTGCCCGAGGTCGAGCGCAACGTCATCGTCGACTATTACTTCGAGGAGCGGATGCAGAAGGACATTGCGAAAGAGCTCCAGGTCTCGCGGTCCCGCGTCTCCCAGATCCACAACCATGCGATCACCACGCTCCGGGAGCGGATGGAGTCGGCCGGCGCCGCGTAGGGCCGGTCGAGGAGCCGCGAGCGGCCGTTCCGGCGGCCCGGGGGCCGGGGCTACATATCTCGGGGCGCGCGCGGCGGCTTTTTGTGCGGGTTGCCCCCAAGTTCGGGGCGCGGAATCACTAAATCCGGCGGCTCTCGCTCCGATAGTACCATTGGTTGTTCCCGCGCAGGGCAAATGTTGCGCTGCGTGACCCTGGATAGGGAAGGAGAGGAGGTGAGGTGAGTATGGTGCGGTCAAAAGGCTTCACTCTGATCGAGCTGTTGGTCGTGATCGCGGTGATCATCATCCTGGCGGGCATCCTCCTGCCGGTGCTCGGCAAGGCCCGGTCCGAGGCGAACAAGACCCGGTGCAAGAGCAACCTGGGCCAACTGGCGGACGCCATGCAGACGTACGCCCTCAAGATGGGCGGCGGCGGCGCGATGTTCGCCGAGCCGTCGAACGACTTCCGCGGCGATTGCTGGCTGGTCACCCTCTACTGGACCAACGTCGTGGACAACAAGGAGGCGTTCCGGTGCCCCGGGACCATGGATGACCCGAGTCTGATCCCCGATGACATGCCGGCCACCCTGAACGCGGCGGCCCTCGCGCCGGACGCTTGCAGCTATGCCGGCCTGTCCAACTCCAGCAGCTTCGGAACCCAGGCCTCGCAAAGAACCACGGAGTTCAACGTGGGAGCCATCAAGGGCAGCCTGTCGGCGATGGCCTGCGACGACAACGAGGGCAGCGAAAACCACCCCGACGGCATCTGCATCGTCTACTTCGATCGTCACGTGGAGTTCCTGTCGCAGGACGAGGACGCCAACATCGACTACGCGCACATCGGTGACGCCGCCGCTGGCGCGGAGGCGCTGACCTACCTGGACAGCGGGGACTGAGACCCGCGTGGAGGCGCCGCGAGTCCCGGCCCGTCGCCGGCCATCTGCGGCAGGGCGGACGCGTGGTGTCTCGATCGTCCGAGAAAGAGCTCCCCGCCCCGGGCGGATCGGGGCGGGGAGGGCCCGCGCGCCGGCCGACCTGCACGGCCGGGCGCGCGAACGGGGGGGCGGCGGGGCACTTCTGGAGGGAGGATTTCGACACCGAACGCGGCCAACGGGTTGGTCATTCTTTGCCCGGTCGGCCCCTGAATTTGTTGCACAAAACGGCTTGACTTAGCGGTGCTGCGTGGTATAGTTATCCTAGATGGCCACCCGGTGTGGGTGGTCTGCGATTCGTAACCTTTTGTAAGAACTCGAAAGGAGGTGAGACAGGAATGAGAAGGTCAAGAGGCTTCACCCTGATCGAGCTGCTGGTTGTAATCGCAATTATTGCCATTCTGGCAGGCATGCTTCTTCCTGCTCTCGGCAAAGCTCGAAAGGAGGCCACGAAGACCAACTGCAAGAACAACCTGCGATCGATGGCGCAAGGCATGCAGACCTATTCTCTGCAGCGAGGCGGGAGTGGCGCCATGTACGCCATCCCCTCGCACGACTTCCGCGGCGATTGCTGGTTGGCGACCCTCTACTGGACGGGCATCGTGGAGACCAAGAAGGCGTTCCAGTGCCCCGGTACCGCCGACGATCCGACGCTGATCCCCGACGACATGCCGGCCACGCTGAACGCCGCGGCCCTCGAGCCGCAGGCGGTGAGTTACGCCGGGGTGTCCAACTCGAGCAGCTTCGGCGGCTTGAAAACCACCGTGCTGTCCACGGAGGCCATTGCCGACAGCCTGTCGGCGATGGCGTGCGACGACAACGAGGGTGGCGACAACCACGACGATGGTATCTGCATCGTCTACTTCGACAACCATGTGGACTTCATCTCGCTGGACGAGGATGCCAATATCGAGTACGAAGATATTGGCACCACCGGCGCTGGCCAACCGGAGTTGCGGTACATGGACAGTGGCGGCTGAGTCGTGGTCTGACTGCCAGTCTCTGGCTGGCAGGCAAGCAGTTCGACCCGCGGCGGGCATCCCAGCCCGCCGCGGGTTTTTTTATTGGGTTCCTCTCCCCAGACCGGGGAGCGGCCGCCGCTCCGCATCAGGAGCCCTGAGGGGACATCCTCGGACAACCCGCGGCAAAAGGCCCTGATCTTCGCACACACATAGGGCGGGGGTGAGGCTGTCCGCCCCCGGGACGTCGTCTCAGCCAGTCGCGGCCGCTGGCCCCGGAACCCGACCGGCCCCAGCAGGGCCGGCTACAGAACGGCCGCCGGCCCGAGTTGTAGCCGGGGCCGCCGGCCCCGGAACCCGACCGGCCCCAGCGGGGCCGGCTACAGAACGGCCCGTGGCGCGGTCCGGCAGCCCCGCGCAATGGCCGAGCAGGCAGAAATGCCTGCCCCACCGGCCAGAGTCCGCCGCATCGGTGGGGCAGACATTCTTGTCTGCCACGATACCAGGGGAAGAGTTCCGTATTGTGTTCTTCGCCCGTGCCTTACGCCGATCGGCTTGCGACACTGTAGCGTTGTAGTGCTAACCAGCACGCGGCCGGCGCAGCGTCCGGTACGCGGCGTTCGCCGAACGCAGCCGCCGTGCCTGCCAGCGGTCTACGCCGCCCCCCTCTTCCTCCCCGGGGCCGGTGCGCGATCACGTGGACGAACTGCTCTCTCTCCCAGGGAGAGAAGTTGCCGACCGGCGACCCCACGGCCCGAAACTTGCGGGCAAGAATGAGCCCTTTGCTCCAGCTCAACAGATCTTGACGAGGGTGGCGGCGTAGGCAGGATCGGGGAGGCGGTCCTGTTCGGCGCGGTCATCGAGGAACTCGAACGCGGTCCGGCTGCGGGAGAAGAGCCGCTCGACGGTTCGGATCGACTCGGCGAGGATGTCGGCGGTCACGGCCGTCCCCTGCCGGGCGGCGGTCGTCGTGGCGAGGAACCGGATCAGCGCCACGAGGTAGTGGACGACGCAGACCCCCTTGTACACGCCGCCGGCGAGCATCTCGCGGCTGGCGAACAGGTGGCAGATGACGTAGTTGCCCAGGATGTGCTCGATCCGCCCGGCTCGCGGGCGGTAGAGCTCGGCGTAGAGCCGGCGGACCTCGTCGGCCAGCTCGGACGTGCTCGAGCTCTTCCGCCGGTCACGCAGCTCCCGGAGCGCCTCCTGGGCGACCCGGCGGACGCCCGACCGGGTCCGCAGCCCGATCCGTCGGCCGAAAATACCCATCATCGCCTCGTAGTGCGCCCCCGGGTCTCCCTCGGCCGCCCGCGCCCGCGCCAGCAGGCCGGGCAGCTCCCGCCCGATCCCCGACACCCGCCGGCGGATCCGATCGTCCGACCCGCCGCCCTCGTATCCGTCCAGCAGATGCGCGAGCATGATCGGCATGAGGACGAGCCGGTCCGTCAGGCTGGTGTCCCAGTCGCGCGCGATGGCGAGGAGCATGCCCTGCAGGAGTCGGAAGGCGGGCCAGTCGAGCTTCGGCCGGCCGAGCCGGGTGGGGATCCGGTGGTCGGCGCCGAACCGGCGGCCCGCGTCCGGCGGGGGATCGCCGGACACGGTGGCCGCCACGATGTTGATCGGATCGCGCGACCGGAGCATCCGGACCGTCTGCGGGCAGGCGAACGAGACCGCGTAGGTGATCCCGCCGGGCGTGACGAGCGGGCGGACCGGATGGCCGATGCACCAGAGCGGCCGGAGCTCGGGCACGCCGATGGAGACGAGGTAGCAGCGGCCGTCGTCGAGCAGGAACACGCAGCGGTCGCCCACGCGTGCGACCGTGGCCGGCGCCCCCGGGTCCGTCTCGTCCCGCATCAGCGCGTCGCGCACGGGATACCGGAACCCGCTGTCGCGCAGCGCCCTGGCGAGGCGACCCACCTTGGATGCCGGAATCTCGAGCCCGGGCGGGTGCGAGCAGCAGTCGCCGCACCGGGCGCACGCGAAGTCCCGGAACGGCTCGGGGGCGAACACGGTGCACGTGTTGCGGTTCTCGGGGCGGGCCGCCACCAACGTCCTCTGCTCGGGTGTGGGCTGGTGCCAGAGGTGGGACTCGAACCCACACGTTCTTAGCGAACACGGGATTTTGAATCCCGCGCGTCTGCCGATTCCGCCACTCTGGCATTGGGCTTATTGTAGCCGTGCCGGGGCCGGAAGACAACCATCGCGGGAGCCAATGTCCAACGGGTGCGTCAACGGATTATGGTCCGCCGCTGACATTGTGCGCTTGGCAAACAGCCCCTCCAGCGGCCCTGTGGCATCGGTTCGCCGAGGTCAGTACCGAGTTCGCGGTTGTCCTCGTTGCATGGGTGCGCGCGACGTCGCTGAGCCGCCACCTCCAACAGAAGGGCAGCAGAAGCCCGATCAAGCCATTTCTGTTCATGTGCGCGGCACCCCAAAACCATCATGTCTTGACGCACCCAGGGCCAATGTCCACGACACCAAGCTGCTGAAGGCGACGCTGGAGGCGGTGGTTGTGGAACGGCCGAAGCCGACAGAAGACCAGCCCCGGAATCTCTGTCTCGACAAGGGCTACGACAATCCGACTGGGCATCGTGCGGTGGAAGACGCCGGGTATGTTCCCCCCATTCGGAAGATCGGCGAGGAGAAACTCGACGACCAGGGGAAGAAGCGCCATCCGGCTCGGCGATGGGTTGTCGAGCGAACCCTTGCCTGGCTCTCGAAGTGCCGGGCCATCCTCGTCCGTTACGAGAAGAATGACTACAAATTACCTGGGGCTGATTCAACTCGGTTGTGCATTGCTGTGGTACCACTGGAGAGGCGTGTGCGGGAGAACCGCACGCGGCTCTCCAGTCGGCGGTTCACCTCCGGGAGGACTGACAGGCCGACGCATGGGCCGCTGCGAGGGAGTACAGCCCATGCTCGGCGAAGAAGGCGTTCGGCCAGCGGTTGTGGTCGCGTCCCCGCCC
>JAWODX010000070.1:0-9857 GCA_046483085.1 Planctomycetota bacterium | reverse complement strand
GTCGCCCGGACCTCGGCCGAGCGATCCTCGGCCGTCTCGTCGGCGATGCGGAAGACGAGCTCGCCGCTCTCGTACGCGACCCGGATCCGGTTCCAGTGGTCGGCCGCGCCGTCCGCGGCCACATCGAAGAACACGTGCGAACCGGCCGGGTCTAACGTCTCCGCCGGCTTGACCCAGAGGGCGAAGCGCCGGAGGAGTATATCGACGTACAGTTCCGCGCGCGCCGCGAACGTCTTGAATCCGGCCGAACCGCTCGCGACGTACAGCCCCCGGTCGCCGTTCCGGAACAGGTCGGTCTCGGGGTCGAGCGTCGTGCCTGCCGGCGGCCCGCCGCGCGTCCAGCGCCATTGCGCGGCCCCGGCGACCGTCGGGCCGTCGAACGACCAGCCGCGCCCCCATCCGTCGAGCGGGGCGAGGGCCACGCCCGCGTCGGTCGTCTCGTCCGAGGGCGGCACGTCGGCCAGGTACGTCGGGTTCGGCGTCGTGATGAGCTCTCGCACGAAGTACCAGTCTACATTACGGTGCGCCGCGACTTCCTGGTCGAAGTCGGCCTGCGTGGCAAGGGTCCACGCGCGGTCGGATCCGTGTTCGAGGTGAACGACGCGGCGGACGCGCCGCCGCTCGACCTCGCTGCCCGCGCGGTCGTTGACCACGCCGATCGCCTCGATGGTGTACCGACCGGCCGGCCCGAAGCAGAGCCCGGTCGTGGCCTCGAGCAGGGCCGCCCCATCGGCCGGATCGCTCGCGCTGGCCAGGATCGCCGAGCGGTCGTCCGGGCTGATCTCGTCGGCCTCGACGGCCGCGTCGAGGATCGCGCCGAACGCTTCCATGTCCGGCACGACGCGGACGGCGACGTCGCCCCGGGCGGGCGTGATCGTCCGCTCTGTGCACCCACTGAGCACGTTCCCCGCCCGGCTCGCGTAGTGGATGAAGTCGCCGCGAATCCCGATCCAGCCGGCCGCCGGGAAGCCCGACGCGTCGTCGAGGGCGATCGTCCCGGCGTCGGTATCGGCCGAGACCACGGTCGCCCGGAGCCGCCGGATCAGCGCGTCCAGTGCTGCCGGATCGTACGCAGCGCCGTCGTAGCCAAACCGCTGGGTCGAAAATGCGAACGAGTCGCCGACGGCGAACGGGGTCTCGCCCGCGGTGAGGGTGAAGGCGAATTCTTCGAGCGCATGATGGCTGCTGGCCGGCCAGCCGGGCTGCTCCGTCAGCTCGACGGTCTCCCCACCGCCGCCCTCGTCGTCCGTGACGGTGAACGTCCAGGTCACGGCGCCGGCGGTCGCGGGGCCGGTCGTCACGTCCGTGCACGTCACGGTCCACTCCCCGCCGCCGGCGGCGCTGGTGTCCAGTGAGACGAGCGACATCGAGCCGTCGCCTGTGTTACCGTCGTCCGCCGTCGCCGTCACGGCCGAGAGCCGGACCCCGGCGAGCACGCTCCGCAGCACGGGGATCGAGCAGGCGTTGATGTTGACCGGCGAGAACGCCCCCGTCCCCGCCGAGTGCACGGTCAGGTGCCGCCGCAGCTCCGCCAGGGCCAGCCACGGGTCCGCCCCGTCCAGCCGGTCCGTTGTGAGCACGGCCCGCGAGACGAGCGTGCCCAGCGTGGCGAACGGCCCGTCGTCGAGCCGCTCGGCCGCGAGGTCGGCCGCCAGACTCGCCGCGTCCGCCGCCGACAGCTCGAGCGCGTGGATGAAGAGGCGGGCCAGCACGTCCTCGCCCGCCGTGTTGGCGTTGACCTTCCCCTGCTCGTCCTCGACGGTCGCGGCGAGCAGCAGGCTGCTCCCGTCCCCCGACCACTGGAACTCCGCCGGCAGATCGTCGAACGTGACGACGAGATCGCCGTACTCGTCCGCCGCCCGCATCAACTGCGCGAGCGCGTGATTGTAGGCCGCGTTGACAGCGTAGCCGCCGCGGGCGCCGGCGACCGCGTACTGGCTGGACCGCTCCTGCAGGCGCATCGAGACGAGGAACGGGGTGGCGAGGAGCAGGAGGGCGGCGATGGTCAGCACGACGAGCAGGAGCGCGAAGCTGCGGCTCGCCCCCGGCCTGCCCGTCCGCCGGGCGGCGGACAGCAGCGATCGCCGCGCGGTACGCCGTCGTCCCTCAGTCGATCGTCGTCTCAACGTGGACCGCTCCCATGGGATCGATGGTGATGGTGACTTCGCCGACCGGCCGGCCGCCCTTGAACTGGCGGAGGATGATCTCGGGCGGCTGGTCGGGCGGCGCACCGGCCGCGCTGGTGAGCTGGCCGGACGCGTCGAACCAGACGAGCAGCAGGTCGTCCAGGCCGTTGTGGCGGAGCCGGACCCGCTCGCTCACCTTGTGCACGTGTTCGGCCGCGTAGGCCGCGATGACCAGCCCGTCGAGCCGGCCGTAGAACGGGTTCGCGCCGCCGGCCGACGCGGCGAGGGTCGTCCCGGCAGCCGAGGAAGGGGCCGTGCCAGGCTCGGCGCCCGTGCATTCGGGCGCCCGCTCCTCGCCGTCCACGAAGAGCCGGATCCCCGGCCCCTCGCTGTGGCAGGCCATGCGCAGGTGCGTCCACCGGTTCATCGGCACGGTCGCCTGCGTCGACGCGTCGTAGTCCCGGTAGTCTCTGCCGTCGATCTCTTCCAGGATGGTGGCCGTGGCGTGCACGGCGAACCGGTCGGCCGCCGCATCGTACGCGAGCCAGAGCCGGAACCAGCCGGGCCGCTCGATGATGGTGAGCTCGGCGCCGTCGGCCGGCGTGGTGTCGGACTGGCGGACCGGCCGGACGGCGGCTTCGATGGCGACGCCGTCGTGCGCGTCGTAGGCGGGGATTCCGGCGGGGCCGTCGGCCGCGGCCCGGCATTCGAGGTAGTACGAGCCGTCGCAGTCGAGCGCCCGGCCGACGCGGCCGTCGGTCAGCGCCACGTCGCCCCCATGTGCGACGGCAAACTGGCCGAACGCGCCGCGGGTGCCGGGCGGCTCGAACTGCCAGACGCCGACGGTCGTCCGGCGGAAGGGGAAGATCTCGTTGGTCGCGCGGTCGACGCAGACGACGGTCTCGCAGCCGTTGGCGCGCGCCGTGCCCCGCGCCGCCTGGAGGATGGCGACGACGGCCCGCTGCTCGGACTGGATGGCGGCGGCGCTGAGGAAGCCCAGGTAGCCGGCGACGCCGATGCCGAGCAGGATGGAGATCACGGTAATGACGGCGAGCAGTTCGACGAGGGTGAACCCGGGCCGGACGGGCCGGCGGACGGGCACGGGCTGGTGCAGGATGCCGTTCACGGCTCACCGCCTCACGTTGCCGATATCGTCGTCCTGGCCGGCCTGGTTCGCTTCGTTCGGCCCACACGCCCAGAGTTGGTAGGTGGTGCGGTTCAGAGGCCGATTCTGCGCCTGCGCCGCTTCCACCTTCAGCCGCTGCCCCTCGATGATATAGTATACGTCATCGCCGGAATAATACGAATGATGAATGTAAATCCAGGGGTTGTTCCAGGGGTCGAGCACCTCGCGGGCTCCGTCCCCGTCCGTGTCGCCCAGCCAGTCGCGGATCACCTTCGCGTCGATGAACGGCCCGCCCTCGGCGTGGAGAAGGTGGTCGAGCAGCGCCTCGTTCCCCGCGTTCTCACCGCTCCCCCCCGACGGCGGATAGTCCCCGTGCGCGCTCTCGTACTGGCCGAGCGCCGCCTCCAGCACGCCGAGCTGGCCCTTCGCCTTCTGAATCCGGGCGGTCTGCATGTGGGCCGAGAGCACGGGGAAAAGCAGCGACATCAGGACGACGATGATGCCGACGACGACGAGCACTTCGATCAACGTGAACGCGCGGTTCTTCACGGGTCCCTCGCTTTTACCTGGTCTGAGCTTTCCTGGTTCGGTCGATGGCCTGTTCTGCATAGGTCCGGTAGTGCGGATCCCGGGCGGCGGTCTCGAAGTGGATCTTCGCCCGGTCGAGTTGTCCCCGCGCCGCGGCGAGGAAGCCACGGGCGGCCGCGGCGTGGACGTTGCCGGTGCCCACGCGGGCCAGTGCGGATTCGGCGGCCCGGTAGCGCCGGCGGCGGAGCCGCAGCGCGGCGAGCGCCGCGTGGTCCTCGGGCAGCGCGGCGTCGGACGCCGCCGCGGCGCGGAGGTGGCGCTCGGCCGCGTCGGGATCCGTCTCGACCAGCGCCCGGCCCAGGCCGCGCCGCGTGGCCAGGCCCGTCGGATCGACCCGCTCCGCCTTCCGGTACAGTTCGCGGGCGGCGGCCCCCTCGCCCGCGGCCATCCGGCACCGGGCTGCGCCGGTCATCGCCCGCGCGTTCCGCGCGTCGAGCGACAGGGCCTTGCCATAGAGCGCGAGGGCCCGATCGCGGTCGTCGGTGATCTCGGCGAGGTAGGCGGCGGCGACGGCCACGTCCGGCCGGCGCGGCGCGGCGGCGACCGCGCGGTCCAGCAGGTCCCGGGCCTTTGCGAGCTCGCCCCGGCGGATGGCGACGAGCCCGGCCCCGGCCAGCGCCGGCGCCAGGTCCCGGTCGCCCTGCAGCGCCTGGTCGTAGTGTGCCGCCGCGTCGTCCACCTTGCCCCGGCGCAGGGCGATGGCGCCGAGGCAGGCCGACGCAGCCGCCGAGCCGCCGCGGACGACGGCCGTCTGGAAGGCGCGGACCGCTTCGTCGGTCCGCCCCCGGCTCAGTTCGAGCTGCCCCCGGGCGAGGTGCGCCTCGGCGGACCGGGCGTCCATGGCCCGGATCGTCTTCTCCGCGTCGTCCGCCCGGCCCAGGTGGAGCTGGAGCATGGCGAGGCGGAGCCGGACGGCCTGGTTGTCGAGGTCCATCGTCCGCGCCCTCTGCAGCGGCTCGACGGCGCTCTCGGGGAGGCCGAGGCGAACGCGAAGCGCGGCCTCGCGCAGGAGCATGGGGGCGGTGGCCACGCGCCGCTGCTTGGCCAGCTCGAGCGTCGCGACCTCGCGCTCCAGGTCGTTCGCCCTGCGGGCCAGCTCGATCAGCTTCTGGTACGCGGGCAGGTATTCGCGGTTGGCGCGGATCGCGAGCCGGAGCTCGCGGACGGCCTTGTCCTCCAGCCCGGCGTTGAGGCAGGCTCGATGGAGGCGGAAGTGGAGGGCGGGGTTGTCGCCGGCCGCGCGGCTCTTCTCGCGGTAGACCTCGTCGAGGCTGGCCCGGCGCTCGACGACGGTGACCTGGCTGGTGGGCCAGCGGCGGCGGATGCCGCCCACGCGGAAGACGAAGACCTGGCCCTCGATCTTCTCGATCCGCCCCTGGAACTCCTTGCCGCCGACGCGGACGACGTCGAACCGGCGGGGTTCGAGCTTCAGCGGCGCCTCGCCCGCCGCCGCGCCAAGGCCGACGGCCAGGAAGAGCAGGGCGAACGCGACCGGTTTCATGGCCCCTCCTTCAGCAGGTCAATCGGCCGGACGAGCGGTGCGGGCGGCTCGGTCGGTCGGGCCGGCGGGGCGGGCGGCGGCGGCAACGTGAGCCGGTCCGGCCGGGCGAATGGGACGAACGGATTGCCGGCGCCCGGCTCGGGGAACGGCGGCTCGGCCCGGCCGAGACGGGCCGACGGGGGCCGCTGCGCCGTCATCGGCTCGCCCCACTCCTCCGCCCGGTACGAGACGGAGAGGGTGGACACGGCCACGATGGCGGTCGCCAGCACGGCGCCCCCGAGCAGGAGGCGCTCCTTGTGCCGCCCGGCGAACTCGCCCACCACTCCTCGTGTCGGATCGCGGTCCATCTCGTTCAGTCCGTCCGGATCAGGGCGGCCAGGGTGATCTCGGCCGAGATCGTCCGGCCGCCGCTCAGCTCGGCCGAGCGCAGCACGAGCGCGTCGGCACCATCGGCCGGGCGGCAGCACGCGCGCACGAACCCGGTCACCTCGTCCAGCTCGCCCTCCACGACCACGGTGACCGGGTGAACGGCGAGGAGGGCTTTCGTCAGCTCGTTCGGCCGGTGGGTGATCGCGGCGATTCGATCGAGGCCGGCGCCGAGAGCCGCCTCGACGACGCGGGCCGTCAGGGCCAGCCGGGGCAGGAGCTCGTCGACCGGTTCCGTCGGCAGCGGCGCCTCGCCGCCGTCGGGCGGCAGGCGGTCCGGCAGCGCGAGGCCGGCCTGGGCGGCCCGGGCTCGCAGCGGCGCCAGCGTCTTCTTGCGAAGGGCGACGTACTGTCTCGCCGGATCGGCCGCCGCGTCGACCTGGAACTCATCGCCCGGCGTGAACGTGGCGCGCCCGATCAACCGGTTCAGTTCGCCCAGGCTCCGGGCCGCCGCCTCCCGCACCCGCTCGGCCGGTCGGACGCCGGGCGGGGTCAGCCCGTCGCACCGGTAGTACGCGGCCAGCTTGCGGTCCGGAATCTCGGGGCGCCGACCGCGCGCGGCGAACGGCAGGTAGGCCAGGAGCGCGGCGATCCCGGCGCCCCAGAGCGCGGCGGCCGCCACGAACGGCTTGTTCTGCCTCCAGAGCCTCTTCATTCCTCGGCCCTCCCGGCGGGCGCGGTCGGCACGTGCCCGCGCAGCCGGACGACAAAGCGGGTCCGCCCCTGCTCGTCGAGGCCGCGTGTCTCGCGCGAGACCGTCCATCGCCCGGGCTCGGGCATGTGGGCCTGAAGAGCGTCGGCGAACGCCTTGACCGTGGCGGCGGGCTCGGCCGCGAACGGGTCCACGGCGCCCTCGATCCCGAAACGCACCGGCGGGCGGCTCCGGTCGACGCCGCCGGTTTCGAACGTCAGGGTGCGGACTTCGGCGTCGCCCTGCCGGGCCTGTCTGAGCGCTTCGACAAGGCGGGCGAAGGCGGGCGCGGCGCGGGCCGCTGCCATCACCCGGCTCGCCCGGGCTCGGGTGCGTTCGACCTCCTCGAGGAGTCGTCGGAGTTCGCGCTCCCGCGAGTCCGCCTTGTCGAGGAGCTGTTGGCGGGCGGGTGTCCCCCGTCGCTTCGCCCGGTCGGCCCGCGCGACGCCGAGGGCGGCGAGAGCAGCAGTGGCGAGGAAGAGGGCGGCGGCGGCGTAGGAGAAGACGTCGCGTCGGCGGAATCGGCGCCGGCGGCGGACCGACGGCGGGAGCAGGGAGAGCCGGTCGGCGGGCGGCTGGAGCCCGATGAGGGCGAGGCCGAGTGCGATGACCCATTCGCCGGGCTGGTCGGGCTCCCCGGGCGCCCCCCATTCGTCGGGCGCGCGGAGGAAGCTGGCCCGGACGTCGAAGCGGCGGGCGAGGAATTGGCGGAGGCCGTCGAGCCGGGCGCCCGCCCCGGAGAGGTAGATGCGGCCGACGGGGAGGCGGTCGAGCCGGGTCTGGGTCTCGGCGAACATGAGCGAGGCCTTGATGGCGCTGTGGAACTCGTCGGCGGCGTCGGCGAGTGCCTGTAGCATCGGCCGTTCGGCCGAGGGCCGCTGGTCGATCTCTTTCCGGTCGACGACCTCGCCGTGGGCGAGCTTGAGGTGCTCGGCCCGGTCGGCCTGGATGTCGAGCGATTTCGCCAGGGTGGAGGTGAAGTCGCGCCCGCCGAACGCGATGGGCCTGGCGAAGACGAGCCGGCCGTTGTGGACGACGATCATCTCGGTCTCGCTGGCGCCGACGTCGAGGACAAGGCAATAGCGATCGAGGGCCTCTTCGGACTCGGGGCAGCGTGCGAAGACCTCGTGCAGGGCGAGGGTTTTCGGGGCGAGGTCGGCGCCGAGGACGCCGCACCGGCGGAGCTCGTCGAGCCGGTCGGCGAGCAGTTCGGTCTTGGTGACCGCGGCCATCACGGTGACGACGTCGGGGTCGGCGGGCGCGGGCAGGTCGAGGCGGCGCCAGTCGAACGACACGTCGGCGTCGGCGTCGCGGTTGAGCTCGTCGTCGATGCGGTCGGCGAGCCGGTCGACGTCCTCCGCGGCCAGGTGGAGATACCGGATCACGGTCTCTTTTCCGGTGAGGCCGACGACGGCGCGGCGCGGGGCGACGCGGGCGTCGCGGAACTTCTGGGCGAGGTCGGGCGAGGCGAGGCTCGGGCCGGTGTCGGCGGCGACGGTCACGACGGGGCCCAGCCGGCGGCCGCGGCGGGTCACTTTCGCGACGCGGGTGGTATGCGTGCCGCTGTCGATACCGATTCCGGAAGCCATAAGACGCCCGAGAAAGGGCCGGGGATGAGGGCGCGAAACCGCCGTCCTGCCTCATGTAAGTATAGGAGTTCTCCGCAGGACAGGCAAGACGACAGTGAGCCGCGAGCCGCGCGCGCTGGGGTTCGGAGGGATCAGTCAGAAGCCGGGAATCGCCAGCCGGGGTATTTCGCCACGAAGGGCACGAAGAACATTCCAGGGAAGGAAGTCACACAAGGACGTGGCGACGTTCGAGATACGAGGTCTGGCGGGTCTGCCCGGTTGCCAGACAGAGCCTTGTGCTCCGTGACAGTCGCAATGTCGGATGGACGGGCGCCCGGGTACGCCCGGCGAGCCGAGCCGGGCGGCGGACCACGTACGCAGGTTCGCCCGTCGCCCTCGGCTCGGGCGACGTACCCGCTGCCGCGTGCTCCCTGAAATCAAGAGTCGCAGAGCGTAGAACGCTAAAACTCACTGCAGAGATCGCGGAGATCGCAGACAAGTCCGTGGCAATCAACATCGTATGGAATCCTCTTCGATCGCGTTACGAACCGGGGCCGTCAGCAGCAGGCCTCGATAAATCGCTGTCTCCGCGTACTCTGTGGCCTCTGCGGTTCGACAAATAGCGTGGTTGGGCTAGTCGGCCTGCGGGGTGGTGAGGGGTTCCTTGAGCTTCCCTTCGTCGTCGAGAAGCGACTCGACGGTGAGCGGGAGGACGGTTCCGTCGCCGAAGAGGACGTTGAGCCGGTCGTCGTGGCGGGGGGCGAGGTGCTTCGCGCCGTCCTCCCGCTCGAAGCCCCACCGGGTGTAGTCCATGAGGAGGATCGTGTCGGGCGCGGGCGAGATGCAGTCGAGCCCGAGCAGCTTGTTGTAGCCGAAGCTGTGCTCGCCGGCGGTGCACCACTTGGTGCCCTGGAGGTAATCGCCGACGGCGGCTTCGAGCGCGACGCAGCCGAGCATGGTGGGATAGACGTCGCCGCCGTGCTGGCCGTAGGGCACGTAGGTCTGCTCCCAATGGCCGTCGGCGCTCTGCCGCTCGCGGCAGTTGTCGAGGAACTCGTTCTTCCAGTTCGACCAGTCCGGTTCGCCGAGCATGCGGAGGGCGAGGGTCATGTAGTAGACGAAGTAGATGTCATAGTTGCTGCCGGTTCGATGGGCGATACTGAGGTACTTATCGCCGCTCTTCAGCCAGTTCAGGGGGGCCTCGACGTCGTTCTGGCCGGCCACGCCGCCGAAGGCCAGGCGGATGAACAGGGAGGCGGCCGTCATCCGGTTCCTGGATTCGCTGTCGTGGCCGTTCGACCGGTAGCCGCTGCTGTTGTACGTGTAGCGATACGGCGTCCAGTTGCCGTTGTCCCTCAGGCAGTAGCTGAGGAAGGTGGCGGTCCGGTTCTTCACGCTCGGGGGCCGGGCGAAGCCGGAAAGTTCGCCGGACATCAGGCCCTGGTACGCCCAGACTCCGACCGAGACGTCATTGCCGGCGGTGCAGCAGCCGTAGCCGTAGCCGCCGTGGTTCGGGTTCTGTTCGCTGCACAGGAAGGAGAAGGCGCGCAGGGCGGCGTCTTTCAGGCTCTTCGACTCGCCCTCCACGTGGAAGGTGAGGTCGCCCATCATGCTGTATGCGTCGCACACGGCCATCGTCGCGGTGGCACTGTGATAGGCCCCATGGCTCGAGCTGATGAACGAGCCGTCGGACCGCTGGCAGTAGAGCAGGGTGCGGAGGGCCCGGGTGACGGTGTCGGCGTACTTGGGTGGATGGGTGGTCGTGCAGCCGTAGCCGAGAAAGCAGAGGAGGCCCATGGCGGTGGGGCCGGGGGTGCGCGGCAGTCCCTCC
>JAWODX010000056.1:0-2793 GCA_046483085.1 Planctomycetota bacterium | reverse complement strand
GCTCTTTCCGTTGGTACTGTAACTCAAACCTTGTTCAAGCGATTTCTCAAGGAGCTCTTTCAAGGAACGGAACTTGGTGAAGTAGCTTGCTGCTATTCCTCCCGCCGTCCACCTGGGTGAACGGCGTACCGGTAGACCTTCCCTTTCGCCGGCTCCTCGTCCCGCCTGAACAGGACCTGCGCCGTCGTCATGATCTCCTCGTTCTTGCCGAGCGTGACGAAGAACTCGAACGCGGCGTCGAGCGGGCCGGTGTGCATCCTGCGGAAGTCCTGGCCTTTCGCCAGCTCGTAATACCGGGCAGCCGTGTCCTCCCGCCGGGTCCCCTGGTGTTCCCAGTCCTGCCCGACGACGATCTTCTGGCGGACCTTCGCCTCGGCCCGGCCGCGGGTCAGCGCAAACGTGACGGTGTGCTCGCCGGGCTTGAAATAGACGTGCTGGGGGTGGCGCTCGTCGCTGGTCGTCCCGTCGCCGAAATCCCAACGCGGGCTCCACGCCCGCGACATCTTGTCCGGCGTGGCGTCCTTGAAGCTGACCTTGTACAGGTGGTGCTCCTCGTAGATCAACTCGCCGGACGCCTGGTGGGCCAGGTCGATGGGCAGCGGCGAGCCGGTGATAACGAGCCCGGTCTGCTCGGCGCGGAAGACGCCGGGGAAGGCCCTGGGCGGGATGACACGGAACTTCTGGCCGGGCGGCTTCCAGGCGCCGACACAGAACTGGGAATCGCGGCCCTCCACGTGCAGGTATTCGACCTTGTGCGCCCCGGGGGTGAGCGTCACCTTCTTCCCGGCGAAGCGGGCGTTGGCCGGGCCGCGGCCCCACCGCCGCTTGCTCGATACCACCTCGCCGTCGACCAGGAAGTACGAGGCGTCGTCGGAGGTCGTGGCGAACTGGTACGTCCCGCCCTTCTGCACGTCGAGCAGCCCCCGGTAGATGCTGACGTACCGGTCCGACGGGCCGAACAGGTTGCTCCCCTGGAAGATGCGGGGCACGAACCAGATGCCCTGCCGCGGGCCGCTCTTCTTCACCAGCGCCCGCATCTGGCCCAGGGTCTTGACCTCGCCCCCGTTGAAGCCGCGCGTCTCGAGGAGCAGGCCGACCTGCGGCTCCCACCGGCTCGGCCGCGGATGCTTCGGCCCGCCGTAGAGCACCGTGTACTCCCGGACCCCCCGAATCATCCGGACCGCCACCCGGGCGCGGTCGCCCGGGCCCATGGTCATCACGGCCGAGTTGACCGGCCGGCTGCTCCCGGCAGCGAGCACCCGGATGTCCGAGCCGTCGGGCCGGGCGAAACCCGTCGTCAGGAAATCGACCGCCAGCACGTCCGACTTGCCGAACGGATTGTGAACCCCCTTCCCCGGCTTGAACACCCGGCGGGCGCGGTACTCCCGGTAGATCGCCTCCGACCCCGCCGCCCCCGAACACACCGCCACGGCGAGCGCGAACGCCCCCAGTCTGATCGCCGTTCTCATCCTCTGCCTGTTCCTCCGCCTGGCCGCGGCCATGATACTCGGCCGACATGGCCCGATCAAGCGCGGCTCCCGGGCCGGCGGGGGCATGCCGGTCGGGGGGACACGATCGGAACGGCTTCGCGTTCCGGTCATGTCGCACGAGTTGCGGCGTGGCGCCGGGAAAAGACCGTTCAAGTTCCGCCGCCGTTCTGACGATATGGAAGCAGGTGCCAGGGATGTCGGCCCGCCGCCGGGACGTTCCCGGGCGCGGGCGGACCGATGGGAGGGGCGCGGCCCGCGCCACACCACATGCCGGTGGTCCCCACCCGCTACGATCCGGGACTCGATTACTACGAGCGGCTCGGCGTCTCGCCCCATGCGACCGCTGGCGAACTGCTCGAGGCCCATCGGGCCGCGGCCCGGCGCCATCATCCGGACATCGGCGGCGACCCCAACGGCATCACCATCCGCCGGGTCAACGAGGCCTACTCCGTACTCCGCGACCGGGCGAAACGCGCCGAGTACGACCGCGCCCGGCGCACGTATCTCCTCACGCTGGCGGCCCCCGAGCGGCGCCCGGCCGTCCGGCGGCGCGCCCGGCCGCGCTCGCCCGCACGCCGTTTCTTGCGCGCGGCCGGCCTGGTCCTCGCCGCCGCCATCGGCCTGCTCCTCCTCCTCATCGCCGTGGCCGGCGCCCGACACGAGTTGTTCGGACCCGCTGCCTCCCGCTCCGATCGCGCGGTTCTGAGGCAGCGCGGCGCCCGGGAGGTGCCGGGAGCGGAGGCGGTCTCCTACGACTACGCCACGCCGCTCGATCCGGGCCGACCGGGAGCGGATTGACCCGGCGCGCCGGCGGGCCGGCGCCCCTTGCCCGCCGCCCGAGAAACCGCATAATGCCGGCATGACCGACGAGGTAATTCCGTGGATCGCGCTGGCGCACGTCCCGGGCGTCGGGCCGGCGACGTTTCGTGCGCTTTGCGAGCGGTTCGGCGGGCCCGAGCAGGTGTTCGCCGCCGCGGCTGACGAGCTGGATCGCGCCCCCGGTCTCCGGGCCGAGACGGCGGCCGCACTCCGGGCGCCGCGGCCGCTGCTGGACGCGGCACGGCGCCTCGTCGGCGAGCTCGAAGCGGACCGGGTCCGCATCGTGACGTCCGCCGATCCCGCGTACCCGGGGGCGTTCCACGAGCTTCGCCACCCGCCGCCGGTGCTCTACGTGCTCGGCCGGCTCCCCCGGGCCGACGAGCCCGCGTTCGCCGTGGCCGGGTCCACATCGGCGTCCGCGCGCGGGCGGCGTATCGCCCGGTCGGCGGGGGGGGAGCTGGCCGACGCCGGCTGGACCGTGGTC
>JAWODX010000486.1:0-3129 GCA_046483085.1 Planctomycetota bacterium | reverse complement strand
AGTATCCCGGCGACAAGGACCTGGCGAAGGACCCGGATGTCCTGTTCGTCGAGACGTTCGACGCGCCGAAGCTGGGCACGGTCCTCAAACGATGGGACAACACGAAGAACGGGAAGATCCTCTCGTTGTCGGCGGACGTCCCCGAGGGCAGCGCGGACAGGAAGTCCCTGCTCATCACGCACGTCGGCGGGAAGAGCACCGGCGCGCATCTGTATCGCCGCCTGCTGCCCGGCCACAAGCAGGTATTCGCCCGGTTCTACGTCAAGTTCGACCGGGACTGCGCCCCGGTCCACCATTTCGGCACGAACCTCGGCGGGAACAACCCGCCGACCCGCTGGCCGATGGTTAAGGCCGGGCACCGGCCGGCCGGCGACAAGCAGTTCTGGACAGGCGTCGAGCCCTACGGCAAGAGCTGGAGCTGGGACTTCTACACCTACTGGCAGGGCATGCACGTGCACGGCGACGGGCGGTACTGGGGCACAACGTTCCTCGCCGGCGGCAGCAAGCCAAAGGTCGAGAGAGGGAAGTGGATCTGCGTCGAGGTGATGGTCAAGGTCAACGACCCGGTCGAGAAATCGAACGGCGAGCAGGGGTTCTGGATCGACGGGAAGCTCTGGCGGCGCGGCGGGCAGGTCGTCAGCCACTTCGGGCCCGGCTTCCCGAAGGGCCGGTGGACCGGCGGCTGGTGGCGGCCCGACGGGGACAGCAGGAAGACGTTCGGCGGGTTCCAGTGGCGCAGCGTCGACGCGCTCAAGGTCAACTGCGTCTGGGCGTACCTGTACATCACGAAGGCGCCGGAGGGCCACGTGAGCAGGGTCTGGTTCGACAACATCGTGGTGGCGAACAAATACATCGGGCCGATGGAGCCCGCGGCGGCAGGCCGATGAGGTCCAATGGAAAGGCGGACCGACCCCCGAGCGAGAAATCGACGACCTGAGCTTCTGGTTGACGCTGGCGCCGTTCGCACTTATGGTCGGATTGGTGATCTGCGCGGTCGGGATCAGAACGCGCAAGGACGACCGGGGCCGGGCAGGGGACTGCGAATGACGCGGAAATCGTGTATGCTGGCGGCCGGCATCGTGCTGACGCTTTCGTGGAACTCATACGCGGGGGCCGGTGGTGTGACGCTGAATCGAAAAGCGGACGGCTATCGTGGCATCTGGTACATGTGCAACCCGGTGCGGGGCAAGTACAGGTACAAGTACAGTGGCGGGCTGGGCACGTACTGCGCGAAGCACCGGCCGTTCGCGATCTACTGCGAGGCGGCGGGGAAGACGTTCTTCTGTTACGGGGGCACGACGAAGACGAGCCATCGCCGGCTGCTCCACATGGTTTCGTACTACGACCACGAGAAGAAGGTCGTCCCGCGGCCGACGATCCTCCTGGACAAGCGGACGAGCGACGCGCACGACAACCCGGTCATCTCGATGGACGACGACGGTCGCGTCTGGGTCTTCTCGACCGCACACGGGACCAGCCGGCCGGCGTACATCCACCGGAGCAAGAAGCCCTACGACGTGGCCGAGTTCGAGCGGGTCGAGCCGACACGCCGGAAGGACGGCAAGCCCGTCCCCATGACGAATTTCTCGTACGCACAGCCGTGGCACCGGCCCGGGCGGGGGTTCGTCTGCTTCTTCACCAAGTACGGTTGGGGCGCGGACCGGGCGCTCGGTTTCATGACGAGCGATGACGGCGTCCGGTGGTCGGCGTGGCAGAAGCTGGCCGCCGTCGAGAAAGGGCACTATCAGATCAGTTTCGCGACCGAGGCGAAGGCGGCCTCGGCGTTCAACGTCCATCCACGCGGACGCGGCCTCGATCACCGCACGAACCTCTACTACATCGAGACGCCCGACCGCGGCGAGACGTGGCGGGCGGCGGACGGGACGAAGCTCGACCTGCCGCTCGCAAAGATGGAGAACGCCGCGCTCGTCCACGACTACGAGTCCGAGCGGCTGAAGGTCTACCTGAAAGACATCCGGTTCGACCGCGCCGGCCGGCCGGTCATTCTGTTCATCACCAGCAAGGGCTACCGGCCCGGCCCGGAGAACGATCCGCGCACCTGGACCACCGCCCGCTGGACCGGCGAGGACTGGGACATCCGGCCGATGACGACCTCCGATAACAACTACGACATGGGCTCGCTCTTCATCGAGGCTGACGGGACGTGGCGGGTGATCGCCCCGACCGAGCCCGGGCCGCAACCCTACAACCCCGGCGGCGAGATGGCCCTCTGGATCAGCAAGAACGAGGGGCGGACCTGGAAACGCGTCCGGCGGATGACCCGGCACAGCGAGCGGAACCACACCTACGCCCGGGCCGTCCGGAACGCCCAGCCGGATTTCTACGCCCTGTGGGCCGACGGGCACGGCCGGAAGCCGTCGAGGTCGAACCTCTACTTCTGCAATCGGGAGGGCGACGTGTACGCCCTGCCGCGACAGATGACCGACGATCACGCGAGGCCGAAACGCCTTCGGCCCGCCGACGCTCCGGGTCACTGAATCAGGAAGCTCTGACGAAACGGTGGGGCAGACATTCGTGTCTGGCGCGCAGCAGGCAAGAATGCCTGCTCCACCGGGTTCTGATAGAGGCCTTGAAGCGAGCTTGCAATGGAGAGATTCCTCATGACAGGGTGCAGATCGACGTCGGCGCGGATCGCGTCCGTCGCGCTCGGATTGCTCTTTCTGATGTGCGGGGGCGGTCCACTCCGCGCGCAGGAGACCGAAACGGAGGAGGTGTGGGCGACGGCCCGGCAACGCGGCGTCATCTACGAGGACTGCGCGAAGAACGCCGACCGACTGCTCCAGGGCTGGCTCGACCGCGAGCAGGACCCCGACACCCACCTCTTCTCGCGCGGCGGGCGGTGGGACTACCACAACGAGGCGGCGGACCACTACTCCTCGCTCGTGCTCATCGCCCGCCACGTCCGGCCCGCCGTCATCGAAGAGGGCGGCGCCCTGCACAAGACGCTCACCCGCTCGATCGAGCTCTGCGAGACCGAGTCCGGACTCCCCACGACGTATTACCTGAGGGGCGACAGGCGGGGCCGGCCGGCGCGCCCCGGCCACCTCGCCGAATGGCTGCGCGACGGCCTGGTCCGGATCGCCGAGGTGCTCGGGACCGAGAACGACT
>JAWODX010000474.1:0-3532 GCA_046483085.1 Planctomycetota bacterium | reverse complement strand
GGCGCTCCTATCCCGCTACGAGGTGGTGCGGCCGGACCCGGCGGGACCACCTCGTAGCGGGATAGGAGCGCCTCGTACCGCTCCTCGCGGAGACGAGCGGTGAACTCCGCGCGCCAGTCTTGTTCCACGCGCGCGCGGATCTCGGCAAGTGGGGGCAGTCGCGCTGCGCGCCGCTCTGTCACGCGCACGAGATGACGACCGAGCGACGTCTCCACAGGGCCGGCCCAGAGGCCGACGGGAAGCGCGCCGAGCGCGTCGAAGAACCCGCTCCCGAAGTTCCCGTCCACCGCCTGCACCGGGCTCGGCCGGAACATCGGCGGCAGGAGCGTGGGCCGTGCCGCCGTGCCTGGGTCGATGCCGCGATTGAGCCGCGCCGCCACGAGCGCCACCTCCTCGCCCCCGATTCGTTCGTCGAGCAGGATCTGCTCGAAGGCCACAAGCGGCGGCTCGGCGAAGCGGCCGGAATGCGCCTCCAGGTGTGCCTGCAGCGTCGCCTGGTCCGGATGGACGGCTTTCGCGCCGCTTTCCGTCAAAAACTCCATCTGGGTCTGGAGCCGCCGCCTGACCACCGCGTCGTCCCGGTCGAGGCCCAGGACCAGCGCCTCGCGAACGTAGACCTCCTCCCGCACGCGTTCCCCGATCATGTGGTCGAGTTCCTCCACCGTCGGCAAGCGGTGCCAGGTCGCCCCGAACTCCGCCGCCAGCCGCCGGGCGTCATCCTCGCTCACCACCAACATGTTCTCCGCAGCCGGTGGCGGGCTATCGTCCAGGACCGCGAAGAGCGCGAAGAGCGCCGCGCCGATGAGGAAGAAGTGGACGAGCGGTTCGCGTATGACGGTCCTCAATGCCGCACCGGAGCGAGAGTGAACTCCATCAGACCACGCCTGCAAGGAACGCCGCGCCGACAGCGGCAATGACGGCACCCGCCGCGCGCACTACATAGGTGCCCCAGGGACGGTTCGTCAGATTCCCGAAGGCGATCCCGGCAAGGTGCAGAAGCCCGGTGGCGACCACGAAGCCGAGCGCATAGGCGTACGGACTTGCCGAATCGGGAAGCTCTGTCCCATGTGCGTGACCGTGGAAGACCGCAAAGACACCGACGATGATAGCCGCGACCCAGAGCGGCGCCCTGGCGCCGAAGGCGACGAGCAGCCCGAGGACTACCCCCGACAGCGCGATCCCGGCCTCGACCGCCGGGAGCGGTACGCCCACGACGCCGAGTGCGCCGCCGAAAGCCATGACGAGCGGGAAGACAACGGGCAGGAGCCAGATCGCCGGCCGACCGAGGAAGGCTCCCCAAAGCCCCACCGCCACCATCGCCACCACGTGGTCCCAGCCGAACAGCGGATGCGTGAACCCGCTGATCAGACCGCCCTGGACGCCCTCGCCGGTATGCCCATGTGCGGTGCCCGCGAGGAGGAGAACGAGGAGGGCGACGGTCAGAAGGCGGCGCTGCAACGTGTCATCCTTTTGGCGTGTACCAGACCGGAGAGGAGTAAGCCCGGTCCTGAACCGTCGGTGGCACTTCCGACGGCAGGGCGACCCCGAAACGGGCGGCGTCGTAGGTTGTCCAGCGCGGCGTCGGGATCTCGAGCGCGCGGACGTAGTAGAAGGCCCGCTCGGCGGGGTCGAAGTCAGGGTCGCGCCAGTAGGCGGCGAGGGTGGGGGCGCCGATCGTGTTGGTGAAGCTCGCCGAGGCAATGTCGACCGTATTGCCCACCGGCTCGCGCGCCCGACCGTCCGGCCCGATCTCGCGCCCGTCCGAGACGGCAACATCATAGATCCGCTCCCGCGAGGTGCCGTCCGAATCGATCCAGCCCTTGACGATCTGGATGCGATCGAGGTTCGCCCAGTCCGGGTCGCGCAGGGCGCGGACGACAAAGGTCGGGACCGCGCCTTCGGGGGGCGACGTCAGCCGCCCGCCCATCGGGACGCCACGGGTGTAGCCGAGCTCGCTGAAGTTCGGGACGAGCTCGTCGCCCGCCTCGAACCCCCAGCCCGCGAAGAGGCGCACGCGCATCCGGGTTCCGGTCGTGGCGAAGATCTCCTTGCGGAGCATGGCGTCGAAGATCTCGCCCCGCGTGTTCTCGCGCGCCCAGACACCGGTGAGGCCCGAGGCGGATTCCTGGGCCGAGACGATCCGGATCGATGGGTCGACGGAGGGGATGACGACCTTGTCGAAGCGGTCCGGTCCGGGCTCGGTCCCGGCGAACTTGCCGAAGAAGTTCTCCTCCCCGCTCGAGGCGAGGCCGGTATGGGAATCGGTCGTGCCGTTGAAGCCGAAATCGTAGGGGTTCACCCCCACCGCCGCCTCGACCTCGAGCCCGGTCAGGAGCGCCGCACGCGCGTATTCGTAGCGCAGCATGTCGGGCGTCTTGGGCGTCGAGCCGTTGAGGTTGCCCACGTCCCAGCGCTCGAAGTCCGCGAACTCGTCCTCGGGGGAGAGGAAGGGATGGGTCTCGCCGTCGCCCTTGATCTGGGTGATCTCCATGATCGGCTCCCAGCGTGACCGGCGCGCGGCATAGTCCGCGTCCATCGGCGTGCCATCGAAGGTCGCCGCCGTGAAGGCGAGCCCGTTCGAGAGGTTGCCGTTGTGGACATGGGCGAAGACGCGGCCGCCAGTCAGCTCCTCGTAGGCCTCCATGTAGTCCCAGAGCTTTTCGGGGTCTTCGCTTTCGAAGAACGTGAAGGGGCGGACGCGGCTCGTCTTCTCGGCGCCGTCGGCGAAGACGACGATGCGGTGCAGGTTGTTGCCCGAGGGCTGCGAAGTCCATTCGAAGCCGGTCATCGCGGTGAAGACGCCGGGTTCGTTGTAGCGGTCTGCGAGTTCCACGAAATCGGGCCAGATCGAGCCGGCCATGTCGATGTCGGCGAAGGGATCGGTCCCCGCCGCCGCGAAGCTGAGGAGCACCCCGAACGCCTGCGTCGCGGCCTCGGGTCCGCCGTTGAAGCCTTCGTACAGCTGCCGCCCGACGTCGGTCGACAGGATGAGCGGGTTCGCCTCGCGGATCATCGAGGCGAACCCCATGGACTCGGCGTGGTCGGTCAGCACGAGGAAGTCGAGCGGCCGGACGAGCCGGAACGGCTGGCCGGTGTTCGACATCACTGTCTCGCCCCGCGCGGCACTGTAGACGTCGGCGGGTGTGAGCGACGTGCCCAAGAGGCCCGCATCCGGCGAGAGGTTCGAGTGGATGTGCATGTCGCCGAAGAAGACCCGGTCGGGGAAGTCCCGGAAGGCGTAGGGCGAGGTGACGGGAGGCGTGATGAGGTACCCGGGGAGCACCTCGCCGGGCGGCTCCGCGAGAGCCGGTGCGGTCCACGCCACGATGACGAAAAGGGTCGTGGAGATGTGATTCCTGCGCATGGTCGCCTCCATCTTTCGATCTGTGGCGCATGCCGCGCCGGAACACGCGAGCGCTGCCCAGGACTCCCGGAGCATGTCATCTTGCACGTTGTTGAAAAGTCTAGTCCCGGGCGGCGCGCTGAAGCAACAGCTGTCTCTCTTTCCCGAGGGCTGGGTTGCACTCCAGAG
>JAWODX010000019.1:0-4314 GCA_046483085.1 Planctomycetota bacterium | reverse complement strand
AGGGTGAGGGTGCGGTTGTTCGCGCGATCCGGTCGCGAGGTGTATGCATGTTCCGTTCCTCACCCTCACCCGGCCGCTACGCGGCCGACCCTACTTCGCCAAGGCTTCGTAGGACAGGCCTCTCCCTGCCAGGGAGAGGGGTTCGTCGTCCTGGCGCCGTTGCTGCGACTTGTGGGCAAAGATGAGGGTTTGGAGGTGGGCGTATGCGACTGCCGTGTTCCCGCGTGTGCCGGATCCTCGTTCTTCTTGTCCTCCTCGGGGGAAGTGCCATGGCCCGGAACCTGAAACTGATCGACGCGGGCGATGTGGACGCGACGGACCTTCGGTCGCTCGTGGCGACGGCCACGAAGGGCTGCAAGACGGACCGGGAGAAGATGGTCGCGCTCTGGGCGTACATCGCCCATCGGCCGTACTACCACTGGTGCGAGGCGCGCGAGAACCCCGAGGGCACGACGGAGCTCGGGGTGGTCTTCGACCCGATCGCCGCGTTCAACGTGCACGGCACGACGATCTGCTACCAGGTGGCCGACGTCCTGGCCAACCTGGGCGATGCGGGGGGCATCAAGACGCGCACGCGGAGCGTCCCCGGCCACAAGGTGATGGAGGCGTTCTACGACGGCGCCTGGCACCTGTTCGACGCCCAGTACGACCTGCAATCCTACTTCGTGGCCGACGACGGCAAGACGATCATCAGCCTGGCCGAGCTGTGCAAGGACGCCGGCAAGTACATCCGCAAGCCGAAGCACCCGTCCGATCCGTTCTTCCAGTTCGACAAGTACGGCGGCAAGTTCTGGCCGTGGGAGTCGAAGGAATACGTCATCAAGAAGTTCTACCATCCCGGCGTCCCCGCCAACTCCGAGGCCTACGTCCCCTACCTCGCCCGCGGCCACACCATCCACCTCGACCTCCGCCGCGGCGAGACGCTCGTCCGCCGCTTCGAACCCGCCGGGAAGTGGTTCTGCCCCGAGAACTTCTACGACCACTGGCGCCGCGACCTCACCCAGAAGTGGGTGCCCAAGGGCCCGCACGACCCCCGCAATCCCGAGCACACCTACGTCAACGGCGAGCTGATCTACGAGCCCGACTGGGCCGCCCACGAGAACAATTTCACCGACGGCCTCTGGGAGGGCAAGGGGTATGTGCTCAAGGACGGGCGCGTGCATCCGGCGGGCCGCGGCGACTGTGTCGTCGTCTTCCGTGTCCAGACCCCGTACCTGGTCGCCGGCGACCCCGGGCGACTGGACACGGACGGCGACTCGACGGACGGCGCGGTCTTCGAGGCGGAGTTCCTGCGCAAGACCTGGGGCGCCCACAACGCCGTCGCGGTTTCGACCGACAACGGGCGGACCTGGACGGAGGTCTGGCGGAACGGGAACCGCGGCAAGCCGCGCACCGTCCGCCTGGACCTCACGGACCTCGTGGAGGGGACGTACGGCTACCTGGTGAAGGTCACGCTGCGGGCGAGCAGCCCCGACCACGCCGCGCTCGGGAAGCTGCGCATGCGGACCTCGCTGTTCCTCTCGCCCGTCCCGCTCCCCAGGATCAAGCCGGGCAGGAACCGGTTCCGGTTCTCGCTCGAGCCCGGCCACGGCGTGATGCGGATCGTGCCCGACCTCGGCAGCCGCGAGACCTGCGAGCGGGACTTCCACGAGCTCCAGGACCTGACCTACAACTCCAACTACGTCCGGCACCTCCAGCCGGTCAAGGAGGACGGCCACGCCGTGCTCGAGGTCGCGCCGCCGAGGGGGACGCGCGTCGAGCGGCTGAGCGTGCACCTGTCGCTTGGCCTGCAGCCGGGGTCCGGCGATCGCGAGGCGGCGGAGGTCCTTTGGGCGACGCGCCCGCGGGGCAAATGGACGTCGGTCTGGAAGAGCGATTTCTCGCGCCGCAACCAGAAGTGGCGATGGGACGAGACGGTCGAGTTCGCCCTGCCGGAGCCGGCGGAGAAGGGGTACCTGAAGGTCCGGCTGAGGCGGCGGCGGTGGATGTCGCTCAACATGATCCGGGTCTATGCTCACACGCGGCGAACCTCGCCGACGCTCCCGCCGGGCAGCATCGTCGTGAAGCACGAGTGGACCGAGGACGGCGCCGCGAAGTCCCGGACCGTCCGGCCGGACCTCGACGGCCAGACGTACACCGTCAACGCGAAGGGGAAGAAGATCACGAACAAGGCCGTCACCCTCATGGTCCGGAACGAGAAGTGAGGAGGCGCCCGTGGCCCGGCGGATCTCTGCGTGGTTGCTGGCGGCATGCGTGGCGGCGGCGAGCCCGTCGTGCGTCGCGCAGGACGTTCCCGGAAGCGAGCTGAACGAGGACGACCCGACGGCGGAGAAGACGTACGCGGTCGATCCGCTGCCCAGGGGGGTGATCCATCCGAAGAGACTGGCGTACCGGGGCGCGTTCCGGCTGCCGAAGGACGCAAAGGCATACAAGGCGAGCTGGCACTATGCCGGCGACAGCCTCGCCTGCTATCCGGACGGCGATCCGAACGGCCCGGACGACGGCACACCCGGCTCGCGGTTCGGGACCGGCCACCCCCACAGGTGCTGGGTCTCCGAGATCACCATCCCCAGGCCCGTCATCTCCGAGACGAAGGACCTGAAAGAGCTCAACACCGCGAAGACGCTGCAAGCCTTCGCGGACATCACCGTGGTGAAAGACAAGGATGGCAAGCCCGTCAAGACGCGCTACCGCACCCGCGGCCTCGAGTACCTGCCGGCCCAGGGCGAACAGAAGACCGGCAAGGTCCACTTCTGCAAGGCGACGCACTTCCAGTACGGGGGCAAAGAGTCCACCCACGGCTGGAGCCAGCTGGACTTGGCGAACCCGGAAGCGGCCGGTCTCTGGTGCCTGGGCAACTTCCACAGTTGCTCGGTCAACGACTACATCTTTGAAATCCCCGACAAATGGTCGGACAAGCACACGCCGGGCCTGCGCCTGGCATGCGGCCGGGACCGACACGGGCTGAGCGGGAGCGACGGCCCCACGCTCTACGCGTACGGACCGTGGAACGACGGGCTTCCCCCGCCGACCGACGCCCGCCTGACGGCCGTCCGCCTGCTCTTCTACGCGCGGAGGAAAGGAAAAATCCACAACATGCGGGCCGCGGACCTGGCGGCATACTACCAGATCAGGAGTGACGGCGTTGGGCAGGAGGACGCCCGCCACATTTACGATAATGTGGAGGACTCGGGAACGGTGAGTAATCCGTGGGACGAATACCTGTACCCCGCTCGCTACGGCCGCAAGGACAAACAGGAGGAGTGAGTGCCATGAACCGACTACGAAGACGAAGCAGGGTGCGCCTGATTCTGACCGGACTCTTGCTGGGCGCTAGTCTGTGTGTAACAGTCCTTTCCTGCGGTGGCGAGGAGAGGCCGGAGCTGCCCCCGAAATTGGAGGTCGCCGTGCCGGCCGCGGTTCGGAAGGACCTGGTGGCCCAGGCGGTTGAGCTCTGCCACGCGGCCTTCCCGAAGACGCCGAAGAAATGGTTCGAGAAGCAGTACCAGGAGTATCTGGACGCCCCGCGATGGGAGGTCGATCACAAAGCCTTCGGGAATGGCTTGAACGGGCCACTTGTGGATCTGGACGGTGCCGCGGATGTCACCCTGTCATTCCCGGCCGCTCGGCCCGTACAGGGTTTTATCTGGGACAGTGATCCTCCGCCGGGGTACGCCGCACAGGAAGTGGAACTCGATGGCGCTCTTCGAACCGCACGGGCTACGTTCGTTCGGCTCGTCCCGCGCGCCGCCGACCGCCGCGACCTCACACTGAGGACGAAGAAACTAGTTCACGATTTTAGCTTTTTCTTCGATTGGTCTGGCCCCGTCGGGCCTGGACACACCGATTCCAATTCGGTGTTGATCACGGTGAGGAAGAAGACGGGCTGCATCTCCTTATTCCGGGCCGACCTGCGCGAACGGCCCCCGGAGCCCCGCACGCCGGTTCCCCGTGAGCGCATTGAGAAGAAGCTCAAGAAGCTCGAGCGTGGGTTTGAGAGCAAACGGTTGGGGCTGTATGTCAACTACACCATCGCGGGCCCGCGCCTTTGCTGGAAGTACACGTCGCCGCGGCCGGGGTTGCGCCAGAAGCGCACGATCCTCTGGGACGCCACGACGGGAAAGCGCATCCGGTCCAACGCGTACGACGCCGAGGGGAAACGGCACTCCCCTGGACACTTCAGGGCGTGGACCAGCCCCGAGGCCTATCCGTGGCGCACGAAGAAGCAGGTCGTCGAGCGGCTGGAGAAGACGGCCGCGGAACGCGCCGAAGAATTGACCGGCGAAGGAGAATAGGAAACCTTGACCAAACGGC
>JAWODX010000375.1:0-7533 GCA_046483085.1 Planctomycetota bacterium | reverse complement strand
CATTTCTAAAGGATTAGAAGGACTTGTTGAAGCTAGTATGAAAGAATTTGCTTTAGCTTTAAGACAAGGAGTAGAGCAAGCTTATGCATCAGCCGGCTGGGTGTAAACGGAGAACTGAGCCGGGCCGCGCGGCGCCCCCCCCGTCCCCGGCAGCGGCTCCTCCCACTGCGGCTCCTCCAGGGCGAGCGGGTCCTTGCTGGGCGGGAACAGCGTGTAGTCGTCCGTGCCCACATAGGGCTCGCTGGCGAGCTGGGAGTGGAACGGTTTCTTCTCCGGCTTCGCGCCCTCGACCAGCTTCTGCAGGCCGGCGCGGACCCGCGGCTCCAGGGTGCCCGGAGTCTTGTCCGCAGGCGGCGTCTCTTCCGCCGGCTCGCCCAGCATCTTGCGGCAGAGCGCAATCTTCAGATCGACCTCGGTCGACCGGCTGATCGGGTCGGGGAAGAAGTCGCGGACCGTGGTGTAGTACTCGAGCGCGGCCAGGTGGTGGCCGCTGTCCAGCGCGGCGTTCCCCAGCTCGAGGATGGCCTTGCTGCCGTAAGAGGTGGCGAGCATTTTGTCGACGACCTGCGACAACCCGATGAGCGAATGCTTGCGACGGGCCGACTGGTACGACTCGCGGGCGCGCGGGTCGTGGATCGTCCGATAGTGCTCGAGCGCCAGGGGCGGCAGGTTGAGGATCCGCCGCTGGCAGTACTGCGACACCGGCACAAACACCCCGTACGGCGAGACCCGGTACAGGTCGTGCGGGTACTTGTCGATGACGATCTGGTACATGTTGAGCGCCTCGCGGTACCGCTGCTGACGCTCGCGGCCGATCGCCGCTTCGACCAGTGCGTTCGCCCGGTCGTCGGTGTGGATCTGGTTGACGGTGAAGAAGCTCCGTTCGGTCGAGAGCTTCATCTTCTTGCGCGAGGGCTTGGTGACGTATTCGAGGAACGGCGGCCGGTAGCCGGTGTAGATGTCCTTGAACGGGTCCTTCGGCCGGGCCGGCTTCGAAGCGGGCCCCGGGCCGGGCTCCGGCGGTGCCTCGCCCGACCGGGCCGCCCCGCCCAGACACAGACCGAGCATCACGACAAATACGCGCAGCCACGAACGATCAGTCATCAGAGAGGAACCTTCTCATGCGGGCATGGTCGCTGACGGGATGGTACAGGCGCATCGCAACACGGATGCAGGCCGCCGTTTGTCCGTCGGCCGGGGAGGGCCCGCGGACCGGCAGCGGGCCGAACGATCTACGCTGTATTGTGACACGAGAGCCGCCCGAAGTCCAACGAAAACTCGCGTCGGGGGACACGTACCGATCCACTTCTGCTCTCGCGGAAGCGGCTTCCGGTACATGTGCCCCCTGCTCCGCCGCCGCCGATCTCCAGCACCAGACCGCAATCCAGAATTGTGCCCGGAGCCGGGCGCCGCCCCGGGCTCACTCGCCGAGCTTGTCGACGTCGAGCCGAAAGAGATGCGGGACGATGGGGCCCTCGAACCGCTGCGGCCAGAGCAAGACGGCCACGTCGTGCTCCGCGTCGTATTCGAGCGCGGTCTCGTGCACCTGCACGCCGTACGGGGTCTTGGTCCGCACCGGGACCCAGCGGTTCTCCGCGCACAGGTAGACGCGCGTCTTGACCGGGTCGTTCTTCACCGCGGGGCCGTAGGCGAGCACGGCATCCTGGCCGGGGACGTAGACGGCCTCGCGGGTGGAGATCCCGCCCTCGGCCGGCTCCGGGTTCTTCGTCCACGTCCGCTCCTGCATCGGGAAGAACCAGAGCTCGGGCGTCCCGCTCTTGCGGCCCCTCGAAAGGAAGATCAGCCGGTCGCGCCGACTGTCGTACACGATGGTCATGAACTCGCGCTGATAGGGCCGCTCCTTGTTCTTGATCGGGATCCCCTCCCACGCGAAGCTCTCCGGCTCGCCCGCCTTCCCGGCAAACCGATACATCCGGCCGCTGTTCTCCCACGTCCGGCCGGGGGCGTGCTGATAGACGACCACGCCCTTCGGGGTGGGCACGGCGATGGGTGAGACGCTGCCGCCGCCGGGGAACGGCTGGGGCACGAGCCGCTCCAGCCACGTCCGCTCGGCCGGGTCGTACAGCCACGTCCACTTCACGCTCTTCCCCGCCTCCCGGTCGTACCACTGCGACCCCCCGGCGTCGGTGAACACGCCCACGTGCCGGACGGCGTCGTAGGCGCACGTATGCCGCATGTGGCGCGTCCAGGGCGTGTTGAAGAACGTCCGGCCGGCGGGACGTCTGGCCCACTTCCCGAACGGGGCGGGGGTGAACGCGGGCCGCATGTCGACCTCGAACCGGTTCGTGGCGATGTCGTAGAACGCCATGTCGGTGCCCTGATAGCCGCTGTGGCCGCCGCCCCATTTCATCACCACGTGCCGGTCGACGTCGTGGATCGACGTGCCCCAGGTCCGGCCGTTGACCGTCTTCGGGACGGCCATCTTCACCCATCGGTTCGCCGGCAGATCGGCCAGCACCTGCTTGTGCTGCGCCGGATTCGGCGCGGCGCCCGTCTTCATCGATTCGGGCGTGCGGCCGGACTTCCAGGCGACCGTGCCCGGCGTGACGCCCCGGATCTTCTTCGACGGCGCAGCGGTCTCGGGGTCGTATCGGAACCGGTACGTGGTTCGATCGTGGCTTCCTCGTGCGGCGGTGACCGCGACGACCTCGTCGGTCCCGTCGATGTTGTCCATCGTCAGCCACCGGGCCCCGGGGACCTCGACGTCCAGCGGCGTCCAGGTGTTCGCTTCGGCGTCGTAGACCCACACCTGCCGGCTGAGGGCCTTCTGCCTGCGCCACTCGGCGACGGCCGACCCGCCGGCGAGCAGCACCACCCCGCTCTTCTCCAGGTAGGCCATGGCGTGCGTGTGGCGGGGATACGGCGCGCGGTTCGGCGTCCGTTCCTCCCAGGTCTGTTTCGTCACGTCGAAGACCCAGGTATCGCTGAGCCCGGCCTGCTGGCTGTCCCCGCCGAACAGGACGATCAGCTTGTTCTTCTTGTCGTAGACCATCCGGCTGTTGCAGCGGGCCGGCGGCTCGACCTCGAGCTCGAGCCGGCGCCAGCGGTCGGTCGTGACGTCCAGCGCCCAGGTATGGGGCCGGCCGTCAATGGCGTCCGCCCCGCCTCCGCCGAACAGCAGGACCTGCTTGTTCACCGGATCGTAGCAGAGCGATCCCCACAGCAGCAGCGCCGGCGGCTGCTGCTTGTCGCCTACCCCGCGGATCTTCTTCCACTGTCGGGAGACGGGATCATAGCTGAACGTCATCGAGCCGACGTAGAAGACCAGGCGGGCGTTGTGGTCGTCCCGGCAGACCTGGTAGAAGCTCGAGTTCGGGCGCGGGAGCTCGGTCTTGCCGCGGGCATAAAACCTGCCGGCGGGAGCGCAGATGCCCCAGCCGGGCCATCGCTTGTACTTGCCCGCCCACGACACGAGCTTGCCGTCTGCCGGGTCGGTGCCCGGCGCGTACGGCCACGCGTCGATCCACTCGCCCTTCTCGACGAGGTAGTGCAGCGTCTCGTGCGCCCGCATCGGCTTGCCGTGGACCCGCGTGCCCCAGCTCACCAGCGCCTTGGCGGCGGGGGCGTAGACAAGCTGGCTGAAGTAATGCCCGCCGTGGTCGGTCGCGACCTGGACGAACCGGTTGGCAGGGATCTCTTTCGGGGGGACGCCTTGCTCGCCGGACGTCGCCGGGACCGCCGCGAACCAGAGAACGACCACGAAACCGGCCACAACGAAAATGGCCCTCATCGATTTCCTCCTTCCGTTTCGCAAAGGCCCGCCGGCCGAGGCGCGGCGCCACACGACGGGGCGCTACCGGCCGAGGTCCACGCGCAGCTTGTCCAGGATGCCGTTCACGAACGCGCCGGAGTCGGCCGTGCTGTAGCGCTTGGCCAGGTTGATCGCCTCGTTGATCGAGACCTTCGGCGGCACGTCGGGCAGGCACATCAGCTCGTACGTCCCCAGGCGCAGGATGTTCCGGTCCACCACCGCCATCCGGTGGATCTCCCAGTTCTCGGCGACCGACGCGATCCGCTCGTCGATCTTCGCCCGCTGCAGCGACACCCCCCCCACCAGGGCGCGGGCGAAGCCCAGCACCTCGGGTCCGTCGGCCTCGGCCTCCAGGTAGTCGGCGACCTCGGTCTGGACGCCCGGGCCGCGGATGTCGATCAGGTACAGGGCGCGGAGCGCCAGCTCGCGGGCACGGGTGCGGCGCCGGACGATGGTCTGGCCGGCGGAGGATTCGGCAGGATTCGCACTGTCGCTCATCGTCAAAGATCAGAGCTTCCCGAGCAGGTCGGCGAGTTCAATCGCCGCCTCGGCCGCGTCCGCGCCCTTGTTCCCCGCCTTCGTCCCCGCTCGCTCGATCGCCTGCTCGATCGTGTCGGTGGTCAGCACGCCGAACGTCACCGGGCAATCCGCCTCCAGGCCGACCCGCGCCACCCCCTTCGACACCTCCGACGCCACGTAATTGAAATGCGGGGTGGCCCCGCGGATGACCGCGCCCAGGCAGAGGACCGCGTCGTACTTGCCGCTGGTCGCCAGCCGCCGCGCCACGGCGGGGATCTCGAACGAGCCGGGAACCCAGCACACGTCGACGTCCGAGTCGGCCGCGCCGTGCCGCGTCAGGCAGTCCAGCGCGCCGTCCAGCAGCTTCCCCGTGATGAACTCATTGAACCGGCTGATCACGATCGCGAACGTCTTGCCCGCCGCGTTCAGCTCGCCCTGTGTCACGTTCGGCATGGCTCGCCTCCCTACTCGTTCCTCGTCACGGCGAAATGGTAGCCGCCGCGCCTCGCCCTGTCAAGACAAACGCCCGCCACCCCGCGCGGCCGACCGCCGCCCCGAAGGTTGACACGCCGCCAGGGCGCAGGACAATGGACACGCCCCGGCCAGTGAAACGGAGATCGATCATGCGAACGCGCCCCCGATGGCTCATCGGCATCGCCCTCCTGGCCGCCTGCCTCGGCGCGGGCGCCGCCGAGCACGTGGCCGGCCAGGACCCCCGGGCGAAAACCGTGGTGAAAGACGGCGCCTGGTGCTGGTTCGCCGACCCCCGGGCCATCCGCCACGAGGACCAGACGTTCGTCGGATACGTCACGAGCACCGGCGACGTCAACGTGTCGGCCCTCGACCACAAGACAAACGCCGTGGCGACGGCCACCCTCCACAGGCGCCTGAACAAGGACGACCACGCCAACCCGGGTATCCTGCTGCGCGACGACGGCCGGCTCATGGTCTTCTACTCCGCCCACAGCCGAAGCCCCATGTACTACCGGGTCTCGAAGCAGCCCTGCGACATCGGCGAATGGGAGAAAGAGCGCCGATTGGGCACGAACGTCGGCGGCGGCAACGGCCACACCTACGCCAACCCCGTCCAGCTCAGCGCCGAGGACAACCGCATCTACCTCTTCTGGCGCGGCGGCAACTGGCAGCCCTGCATGTCCTGGACCGACGACCGCGGCAAGACCTGGGCCAAGGCCCGCTGGATGATCCGGGCGCCCCGACGCACCCCGCCCTACGTCAAGGTCGAGACCGACGGCGAGGACGAAATCCACCTCGCCTACACCGACGGGCACCCCCGGCACATGGCCGAGAACAACATCTACTACGCCTGCTACCGCGCCGGCGTGTTCCACAAGGCCGACGGGACGAAGATCACCACCATCGATAAGCTGCCCTTCAAGACGAGCGACGGCGACAAGGTCTACGATGCGAAGAAGCACAAGGCCCGCGGCTGGATCTGGGACATCGCCCTCGACGACGGCAAACCGGTCGTCGTCTTCGCCGCCATGCCCACCCGCAACGACCACCGCTACCGCTACGCCCGCTGGGACGGCGAGGCGTGGCAGCACCACCGGATCACGAAGGCCGGCCCGTTCATCGCCCATCCGCGCGAGTACCACTACTCCGGCGGCGTCTACCTCGACCACGCCGACCCGAACGTCGTGTACCTCTCCCGGCAGGTCGACGGGCACTGGGACGTCGAGCGATGGGAAACCGACGACGGCGGCAGAACGTGGGCTTCGAAGAAGCTGGCCACCGGCGACAAGACGACGAAGAACATCCGGCCGGTCACCCCGCGCAACGCGAAGCCCGGCGAGCTCAACGTCCTCTGGATGCAGGGCCGATACGACTACTGGACGCGCTACAAGACGCGGCTCGTCGCCTGGCCGATCGAGTGAGGGACCAGCGTACCGGCCTGGCAACTGACTGTCTCGCGTTTGGATCACTTGGACGCCGGCGGCGAACCACCCCTCTCCCTCGCAGGGAGAGGTCGCCCGGGAAGCTGGAAGCGAAGCGGGCGGGTGAGGGTGACGAACCCAGTATTTTCGGGCGTCGCGGCCGGATAGCATAACAGCGCATCCTCACCCCGCCCTCTCCCTCGCGGAGGGAGAGGGACTTGGGCGGCGGCCTGCCTCACGGGGCTGGCAGCGCCCAGCCCCGGTGGTAGCCGGAGGGCCCAGACGGACCAGGCAGTGGAGGTACCGTGCAGGCGCTCATCCGATACGGCACAGGGGCACACGACGTGCGGCTCGACGACGTGCCCGAGCCGCAGCCCGGACCGCACGAAGTCAAAATCGAGGTCAAGGCCGCCGGCGTCTGCGGCACGGATATCCACGGCCATCCGAGCGTCGTCCCGCCCGTCATCCTCGGCCACGAGCTCGCCGGCGTCATCGCCGAGGTCGGAACCGAGTGTGCCGAGCGCCGCGTCGGCGAGCGGGTGACCAGCGAGACGACGAAGAGCACCTGCGGCCGCTGCCGCTACTGCCGCCAGGGCCCCGTCAGCCTGTGCATCGACCGACGCGGGATGGCGTCGACCGCCGACGGCTGCTTCGCCCGGTACGTCTGCCTGCCCGAATCGAGCGTGCACCCGCTCCCGCCGGACGTGAGCTTCGAGGCGGGCGCCCTGACCGAGCCGCTGGCCTGCGCCACCCACGCGGCGTTCGAGCAGGGCGGCGTCGCGCCCGGCGAAGTCATCGTCGTGCTCGGGCCCGGCCCGCTCGGTCTGCTCGTCGCCCGATGCTGCGCCCTGGTCGGCGCGCGGGTGATCGTCGCGGGGACCGCGGCCGACGACGACCGGCTGCGCCTCGCCGATGCGTTCGGGGCCGACCGCACGGTCGACGTCGAGTCCGAGGACCTCCCCGCCTTCGTCCGCTCGATCACCGACGGCTACGGCGCCGACACCGCGTTCGAGTGTTCGGGCGCGCCGGCCGCGGTCCGCACCGGGCTCGCCTGCCTCCGCAAGCGCGGGCGATTCGTCCAGGCGGGCATGCTCGCGGCGGGCGGCAACGCCATCATCGAGTTCGCCACCGTCGAGCACGCGCGGAGCTGGGCTGCGCGCTACTCCCGGTGGCTGCACGAGACGGCTCCCGGCCTGGACGTGGTCGTGGTTCACCGGCCGTACGAGCAGCGACCGCTCGCGTGGGCGCTGCGCGCCCTCCAGATCGATGTGGCGCGCGCAAAGCAGGAGCGGGTGCCGGGCGTGGCGCAGCTCGGGCTCAGCGTCACCGCGTCCTGCTCGATCACCG
>JAWODX010000370.1:0-3913 GCA_046483085.1 Planctomycetota bacterium | reverse complement strand
GTCGAACTCATTCACAATTTTTCTTTAATTCATGACGATATAGAAGATGCTAGCTATGAGCGTCATCACCGACCAACTGTATGGAGATTATGGGGCCAGTCTCAGGCGATAAACGCCGGCGATGCCATGTTCACTCTGGCTTATTTAGCGCTGCTTAAGCTAAAAGAGAAGGGAATAGCTGATGAAAAGGTCGCTGGTGCCACAAAAATGTTGAGCCTGGCTTGTCTGAATCTTTGTGAAGGACAATACTTAGACGTCGAATATGAGAACCGCCTCGACATCACCATTGGGGATTATCTTGATATGGCGGCCAAAAAAACAGCAGCCCTGCTTGCCGTATCAACTGCTTTGGGAGCATACCTGGGCAGCGAAGATATTAAGTTAGTGGGCTGCTACATGGGGGACGACGCGGAGTATGCTCCGGAGTTGAAGGTCCACGTCGCGCTGAAAACGAAAGTCCCGCGCGACGAGCCGGAGCTGGAATCGGTCGTCCCGATCTTCGAGATCGCCGAGCCGTACGAGCGCGAAATCCACGAGCTGTACGGGGTCCACTTCGCCGGGCACCCGCGGCTCATCCCGCTCTTCCTGGAACGAGAGTACGAGATCCCCCCGTTCCGAAAGGACTTCGACACCCGCCAGTACGTGGAGGACACGTTCGGCTCGATTCCGCCCGTCGAAAGCTGACAACTGTTCGAGGGAACGTACGACATGGCCGAGGCCACAGAGACCGCAAGCAAGGAATCGCGGAGAGAACTGGAGCTCTACTTCGGCCCCCAGCATCTCGGGATGGTGGGGAACTTCAGCATCACGCTCGCCGTCGAGGGCGACCGGATCCTGAGGGCCACCGCCAATCCGGGCTACCTGCATCGCGGCTTCGAGAAGCTCATGGAGTATCGGACCTGGATCCAGAACTTCCCCATGGTCTGCCGCATCAACGTGATTGAGCCCGACTCGATGGAGTACATCTACGCCGCGGCCGTGGAGAAGCTCGCGGGCATCGAGGTGCCGGACCGGGCGCACTACATCCGGAGCATCTACCTCGAACTCGCCCGCGCCGCCTCCCACCTCTTCGGCCTGTGGGCGTACTCCAACATGCTGGGGTTCGACACCCCCGCCCAGTGGGCGATGTACCACCGCGACCTGCTGCTCGACCTGTTCGAGGAGCTGACCGGCGGCCGCGTCTATCACATCTACATCTGGCCCGGCGGCGTCCGGCGCGACTTCCCCGACGGGTTCGAGGACAAGATCGTCGAGACCCTCCACTCCATCGGGAGCTGGGTCCCCGATTACGACGATACGTTCTTCAACAACCGCCTGTTCTACGACCGGGCGCACGGGATCGGCCAGCTCAGCCAGGAGCAGGCCCGGACGCTCGGCGCCACCGGGCCCGTGCTCCGGGCGACCGGCATGCCGTTCGACATCCGCAAAGTCGAGCCGTACGCCGCCTACGACAAGGTCGACTGGGACGTGCCCACCCGCGAAGAGGGCGACGCCTACTCCCGCATCTGGGTGGTCCGCGACGAGCTGATCGAAAGCGTCCACATGATCTTCAAGCTGCTCGACGCCATGCCCGACGGGCCGGTCTTCAACCGCCCGCCCAACCCGTTCAAGTGGACGATCCCGGCCGGCGAGACGTACGTCCGGTGCGAGTCCTCGCGCGGAGAACTCGGCCTCTACCTGGTCAGCGACGGCGGCGACAAGCCGTACAAGGCCCATTTCCGGACCCCGTCCTATCCGCATGGGCTCACCATCCTCGAGAAGGCGCTCGAGGGCGCCAGCATCGCCGACGTCGGCAACACGATGATCAGCCTGTACGTCGTCGCCCCCGAAATCGACAGATAGAGGAACATCCAGTGGGAAAACCCAGCCTCCTCAGCCCGTTCAAAGCCGTCCGGTTCCTCTTCGAGAAGCCCGTAACCCTGCGGTACCCCTTCGAGCAGAAGGAGCCGGCCCGCCGCTACCGCGGCTTCCATCTCAACGACTGGGAGGCGTGCACCGGCTGCGGAAACTGCGCCGACATCTGCCCCAACGACGCCATCACCATGATCGAGGCCCCCGGGCTCCAGCCCGAGCCGGGCGAAAAGAACGAACGGCCCCAGCTCGACTACGGCCGGTGCTGCTTCTGCGGGCTCTGCGTCGACATCTGCCCGCCCGCCTCGCTCCGCCTCTCCCGCGATTTCTTCCACATCCACTTCGACACCGATACCTTCACCTTCGTCCCCAGGGACGATGCGTCGGACGACGAGACCTTCCTCCCCGCCGACCAGTACTCCATCCTCAAGGCCAGCCTCTCCCATCGCAAGCGGGACTTCGAGGGATTCGCGCCCGACCTCGACTATGCCCTGTTCGAGCCGGAACGCGTTCCCATGTCGCAGGTCCCCGCAGACGAGCGGAAGGTCTCGTTCGTCGAGCAGGTGATCGGCTACACCCGCGAGCAGGCGCGCAGCGAGTCGCTCCGCTGCCTCGAATGCAAGCTCTGCGAAGACGCCTGCCCCGCCCACCTCAAGATCTCCGACTACGTCAAGGCCCTGCACGAGGACGATCCCGGCACGGCCCTCCAGACTATCTTCGAAGACAACCCCCTGCCCGCCATCTGCGGCCGGATCTGCATGAAACACTGCGAGGACGCCTGCTCGCTCGGCCTCCGAGGCGAGCCCGTCGCCATCCGGTGGCTCAAACGCTATGCCGCCGACAGTATCGACGACTACCAGCGGACCCTCGAGGCCGAGCCGGCGCCCCCCACCGGCAGGGCGGTCGCCGTGATCGGCGCCGGCGCCAGCGGTCTCGCCCTCGCCTACTACCTCCGCCTCAAGGGGCACGCGGTCACCGTCTTCGACGTCCTCCCCGCCGCCGGCGGCATGCTCCGGATCGGGCCGCCCCAGTACAGACTCCCGCCCGACGCGCTCGACAAGGACGCCGATTACATCGCGTCCACCGGCGTCGAATTCCGGTTCAACACCGCCGTCGGCGAAGACGTCCTCTTCGAGGACCTGATGCGCGACTACGACGCCGTGTATATCGGCGTCGGCCTGCATCAGAGCCGGACCGCCCACGTCGAGAACGAAGACCACGCCGTGATGGCTCTCGACTTCCTCCGGCAGGCGAAGGGCGAGAATCCGCCGCAGGTCGGCCGCGAGGTCATCGTCATCGGCGGCGGCAACGTCGCCATGGACGTCGCCCGCACCTGCCTCCGCCTCCAGCAGATGCAGTACCCCGGCGAGGCGACCACGACCAAGACCGTCTCGCTCGAATCCTGGGACGAAATGCCCGCCTCCGACGAGGAGGTCGAAGAGGCGAAGGAAGAGGGCATCCAGTTCAATCCCGCCTGGGGGCCCGAGAGCATCGCGGTCGAGGACGACCAGGTCAAAGGCCTGAAGTGCAAGGCGGTGAAATCCGTCTTCGACGAGCAGGGCCGGTTCAGCCCCACCTTCCACGAGGACAAGACCATGGTCCTCGACGGCGACATGGTCATCGAGGCCATCGGCCAGGGCTACGACCTGTCCTTCCTCCCCCACGACCTCATGGACTCGCTCGAGTTCACCGAGCGCCGGAAGGTCAAGGTCGACGAGAACGGCATGACGTCCATCGAGCGCGTCTTCGCCGGCGGGGACATCGTCAATCTCAACATGGACGCCGTCACCGCGATCGCCGATGCCAGGCAGGCCGCCGAGGGAATCCACGAGCTTCTGACACGTGGATGACGGCGCACACGCCCGAACCCGCTCCCGCCCACGCCGCAGATACTGTCCGCGACGCGGTATTGTGCGTGCGCCCGTGTACGTGTCGCGGGCATCTTGCCCGCGGCCTATATGGGGTGCGGACCCGTGCGTGTGGCGGGCATCTTGCCCGCGGCCTCGCGGCCATCCTGCCCGCGTCGACCGCCTCGATGCAGCACGGGAGCGAGGCCGGAAAT
>JAWODX010000301.1:0-2581 GCA_046483085.1 Planctomycetota bacterium | reverse complement strand
CCGCTCGCCTCCTCCCTCGGGCAGTCATCGTGCGCCCCGCCGTCATCCGTTGGCCCCCATGTCGGACTGCCAGCCACCTCAACTCACCCCAACAAGCCCCCTGCGAATCTGGTACCCGACGATCTCCCCCCATACATCCGCAAATCCTTCCCCAATGTCGCACTCGAATGCCCTTTGCGGAATCGCTGGGGTCCGGGGATAAAGATTGCGGCGGCCCGGCCGGCGGTATATCCTAGGGGTGCCGCCGGGCGGCGGGCGCCCGCCACAGGAATCGGTCCGGGAGCCGACATGAAGCTGGTCGTCGTCATCCCCGCTCTCAACGAGTCGAACACCATCGCCCGGGTCGTCGAAGGCGTCCCCGACGCCGTCCCCGGCGTGGACGAGGTTGAGTCGGTGGTCGTGGACGACGGATCGACGGACGGGACGGCGGAGCTGGCGGCGGCGGCCGGGGCGGCCGTGGTCTCGCACGCCTCGCCGCGCGGGGTGGGTGCGGCGTTTCGGACGGGCCTGTCGGCGGCGCTCGAGCGCGGCGCAGGGGTGATCGTCAACGTCGACGGCGACGGGCAGTTCGACCCGGCCGACATCCCGGCCCTGGTCCGCCCGATCGTCGACGGCGAGGCCGACGTGGTCACCTGCAGCCGGTTCGCCCGGAAGGACCTGGCCCCGAAGATGCCGTGGATCAAGCGCGCGGGCAACCGGCTCGTCTGCGCGGTGGTGAACTGGGTGACGGGGGAGCGGTTCACCGACGTGTCGTGCGGGTTCCGGGCGTACTCGCGCGAGGCGGCGCTGCGGCTGAACCTGTTCGGCGATTTCACGTACACGCAGGAGACGTTCATCGAGCTGGCCGGGGAGCACGCGCGGATTTGCGAGGTGCCGCTCCGGGTGCGCGGGGTGCGGGAGTTCGGCAAGTCGCGGGTCGCGTCGAACCTGCTCGGCTACGCGGCCCGGTCGTCGGCGATCATGCTGCGTGCCGCGCGCGACCTGAACCCGATGAAGTTCTTCGGCCTGCTCGGGCTGGGCGTGTTCGCCGTCGGCTGCGCGCTCGGCGCGTTCGTGCTCGGGCACTGGCTGGCGACGGGGCACACGTCGCCGTACGCGCGGGTCCTGACGGGGAGCGCGGTCGGCCTGATCCTGGGGTTCCTGCTCCTGGTGCTCGCGCTGATCGCCGACATGCTCGGCCGGCAGCGCCGAATCAGCGAGGAGCTGCTCTACCTGCGCCGGAAGCAGGCGGTCGAGCGGGCCGAGCGCGACGTCTCCGGATCCGAGGGATCATGAAGATCAGCCGTCCTTTGCCCGAGGGTTTCGAGGCCGTGCGTGCGGACCGCGGGACGGCCGTGGTGCGCTCGTCGGTCCGCGCCGACCTGGCCGAGCTCGGGGTCTTCGACCGCGAGCGGCTCGCCGAGTTGCGCCGATCGGCGGAGCCGGTGGGGAGCGGTCGGGGTGGCGCGGTGGCGGCGCCGCTGCCGACGGGCGGGGGCCGGGTGATCATTCGCCATTGTCATCGGGGCGGCCTGCTGCGCGGGCTGGCCGGCGACCGCCATCTGCTCGGGGCGCGGCCGATCGAGGAGCTCTGTGTGACGGAGGCGGCGCGGGCGGCGGGTGTGCCGGCGCCGGAGCCGCTGGCGGCGATCGTCTGGCGGCGGAGCATCGGGTATTCGGGCGACCTGGTGGTCCGCGAGATCCCCGGTGCCACGTCGCTCGAGGACTGGCTGAGCGCGGGGCCGGACGCGGCGCAGCGGCGTCTCGTCATCGGGCGGCTGGCCGAGGCGTTTTCCCGGCTCGTCGGGGCGAGCATCTGCCATCCGGACCTGCACGCCGGCAACGTGCTCGTCCAGGACGGCGTAGACGGGGGGCTGCGTGTCTACCTGATCGACTTCGACCGTGCGAAGCGGGTGGACGGTGGGCTGTCGGCGCGGCGGCGGAACGTGATGCTCTTCCGGTTCAACCGGGCGCTGGTCAAGCGCGGGCTGGCCCCACGGCCGGTTACCCCGCTCGCGCGGATGCGGTTCATCCGGAAGCTGGGGATCGCGCCCGACGCCGGCGCGCGCAGGAAGCTGTTCTCGGACTGTGCGGCCCACCTCCGCCGGCACGCCTGGCACTACGGCCGCTCCCGGTAGTATCCATCGAAGGACATGATCTCGGACATGAGATCCGCTCTGTCGTGAGGAGCGCCCGGCCCCGGTTCAGGAGGCGGCGGGCAGGTCGAGCGCCTCGGCGACCGCCCGGCATTGGACCTTTCCGCCGCGGACGTTGAGGCCCAGGGCGAACCCCGGGTCGGCCTCGAGCGCGGCGTCCAGCCCAAGGTCGGCCAGCTTTCGGACGTAGGGCAGGGTGGCGTTGGTCAGGGCGAACGTGCTGGTGTGGCTGACAGCGCCGGGCATGTTCGAGACGCCGTAGTGGACGATGCCCTCGACGACGTACACGGGGTCGTGGTGTGTGGTGGGCCGGACGGTTTCGACGCAGCCGCCCTGGTCGACGGCGACGTCGACGATGACCGAACCGGGCTTCATGCGGCCGAGGTCGTCGCGGGTGACCAGTTGGGGCGCCCGGGCGCCGGGGACGAGCACGGCGCCGATCACCG
>JAWODX010000103.1:0-5681 GCA_046483085.1 Planctomycetota bacterium | reverse complement strand
TGATCACGCTGGACCGCGAGGGCATCGCGGTGGTGGAGAAGCGGCGCAAGGCGGTGATGGCTCCGGCGAACGCCCGGGAGGTCTTCGACGTGGCCGGGGCGGGTGACGTGGTCGCGGCGGTCGTCGCGATGGCCGCCGCCTCCGAGTACAGCCTGGCCGACGCGGCGCGGCTGGCGAACCTGGCGGCCGGGATCGAGGTCGGCAAGGTCGGCGTGGCGACGGTCACGCGCGGCGAGATGGCCGACCGGCTGACCGGCCGGGCCGAATCGCTCGTGCGGACCCGGTCCGATCTCCAGACGATCTGCTCGGACCTGCACGCGCGGGGGCGCACGATCGCCTTCACCAACGGCTGCTTCGACCTGCTCCACATCGGCCACGTGCATCTGCTGTCGAAGGCGAAGGAGTTCGGCGACGTGCTGATCGTGGCCATCAACTCCGACGCGTCGACGCGCCGGATCAAGGGCGCGGGCCGGCCGATCATCCCCGAGGACGCGCGGGCCGAAATGCTCGCCGCCCTCGAGTGCGTCGACTACGTCACCATCTACGACGAGGACACCCCGATCCCGCTGCTCAAGATCGTCCAGCCCGACGTGATCGTGAAGGGCGGCGAGTACGGGAAGAAGCGGGTCGTCGGCGGCGAGCTGGTCGAGTCGATGGGCGGGCGGATCGAGAACGTCCCGATGATCGACGGGTTCTCGACGACGGAGGTGGCCGAGCGCGCCGGCCGAGGCGCCGAGAAAACATCAGGAGGACGCGGATATGTCGACGAAGGCTGAGGAAGTGAATCGGCTGCTCGACGGCGCGGCGGCGTCGGTCGAGGCGCTCCACGACCGGGCGTCGAGCATCGCCGAGATCGCCGACCTGATCGCCGAGGCGCTCCGAAACGGGAACGGCCTGCTGCTGTGCGGGAACGGCGGGAGCGCGGCGCAGTGCCAGCACATCGCGGCCGAGTTCACCGGCCGGTTCAAGCTCGAGCGACAGGCGCTGCCCGCCGTCGCACTGACCACCGACACCTCGGCGCTGACCGCCATCGGGAACGACTACGGGTTCGAGACGATCTTCGAGCGGCAGGTGGAGGCAGTCGGGCGGCGGGGCGACGTGCTCGTCGGGCTCAGCACCAGCGGCCGCTCCGCCAACGTGCTCAACGCGTTCCAGAAGGCAGGCGAGATGGGGATCCGGACGGTCGCCCTGGTCGGTCCGCGCCTGGGCGGGATCGCGGACGCGGCCGACCTGACGCTCGCCGCGCCCGGCGACAGCACGGCGAACGTCCAGGAATGCCACCTGGTTGCGTTGCACATCGTCTGCGAGCTGGTCGAGCGCGAGCTGGCCGAGGAAGGATGAGCGCGAGGCGGAGGAGGGCGGTGAGCGCCAGGGCTGTGTTTCTCGATCGGGACGGGACGATCATCCCGGAGACCGGTGCGCGCACGGCCGACCCGGACGTCGAGCCGCTGCCCGGCGCCATCGAGGCCGCCCGGCGGCTCCGCCGGGCCGGGTTCCTCCTCGTCGTGGTGACCAACCAGTCCGGCGTCGCCCGCGGCTATTACACCGAGGCCGAGCTGGCCGTCATGCACGAGCGCCTGCTGGCGAAGTTCGAGCGCGCCGGCGCGCCGATCGACGACCTGTACTACTGCCCGCACCACCCGGACGAGGCGGCGGTGGCGGAGTACAAGCGGGACTGCGATTGTCGGAAGCCGAAGCCGGGGCTCCTGCTCCGGGCGGCGGACGAGCACGACATCGCCCTCGACGCCTCGTACTCGGTGGGCGATTCGCCGCGCGACGTCGACGCGGCCCGCGCCGCCGGATGCCGGGGCGCGGTGCTCATCCGGCCCGATCAGCAGGAGACGTTCAGCCTCGACTTCACCGGCGGGCCGCGGTGGGAACAGGTCGTGGAGCAGATGAACGAAGCGTTCGACACGTCGGCCGACGCGGTGGTGCCGGACCTCGCAGCGGCCGTCGAATGGATCCTGGAACGGGAGACGGAGACCGATGGCTGATCCGATCAAGCTCGCCGTCCTGCTCTCGGGCGGCGGGACCACTCTGGAGAACATCGCCAGGCGCATCGAAGACGGGGCGCTCGACGCCGAGGTCGCGGCGGTCATCGCCAGCCGGCCGGACGCCTACGGCCTGGTCCGGGCGAAGAACCACGGCATCGAGTCCGACGTGATCGAACGGAAGGCGTTCGACAGCGCCGAGGCGTTCAGCGAGGCGCTGAACGGTCGGCTCGACGAATCCGACGTCGACCTCGTCTGCCTGGCCGGGTTCATGGTGATGTGGAAGATGTCCGACCGCTACCTGGGCCGGGTGATGAACATCCATCCGGCGCTGATCCCCGCCTTCTGCGGCAAGGGCTATTACGGCCACCGGGTGCACGAGGCCGTGCTGGCGTACGGGGCGAAGGTGTCGGGCTGCACCGTCCACTTCGCGGACCGGGAGTACGACCACGGGCCGGTGATCGTGCAGAAGTGCGTGCCCGTGCTCGATGACGACACGCCCGAGACCCTCGCCGCCCGCGTGTTCGAGAAGGAATGCGAGGCATACCCCGAGGCGATCCAGCTCTTCGCCGAGGGCCGCCTCCGGATCGAAGGGCGGCGCGTGCGCGTGCTGCCGGAGCGGCCATCGGGCCGATAGGACCGCTATGACCGATTCCCGACGCACGCTTTTCATGATCGCGGGCGAGGACTCGGGCGACGCGTACGGCGCGGGGCTGGCGCGGGCGCTGCGCGCGAAGGAGCCGGGCGTGCGGCTGCGGGGCCTCGGCGGTCCGCGGATGGCGGCGGCGGGGGTCGAGCTATTCCAGGACCTGGCGTCGCACGCGATCATGGGGGTGGCGGGGCTGCTCGGCAACGTGGCGGGCCTGGTCCGCGCGTACCGCACGATCACGCACCGGCTGAGCCTGGACCGACCGAGCGGGATCGTGCTCATCGACTTCCCCGAGTTCAACCTGGCCGTCGCCCGCCACGCCAACCGCGTCGGCGTCCCCGTGATCGACTACGTCAGCCCGCAGGTCTGGGCGTGGCGGACGGGCCGGGTGCGCAAGATCGCGGCCCGTGTCCGCAAGGTGCTCTGCCTGTTCGAGTTCGAGGAGGAGTTCTACCGGCGGCGCGGCGTGGCGGCCGAGCACGTGGGGCACCCGCTGCTCGACACCATGGCGGACAAGCTGGCGGTGACCGACCGGGCGGCTGTGCGGGACGAGCTCGGGCTGCCGGGGTCGGGGCCGCTGATCGGCCTGCTGCCGGGCAGCCGCCGCAAGGAGGTCCAGCACGTCCTCCCGCTCCTGCTCCGGGCGGCGGAGATCATCCGGCGCGAGCGCGGCGATGCGACGTTCGTGACCGGGGCGGCGGCCGGGCTCGATCGCGGGCTCTTCGCGGCCATCGGCGGCCGGTTCCACGTCCCGTTCCGCATCGTCTCCGGCCGCGCACACGACCTGATGCTCGCCTCGGACCTGCTGCTCATCTGTTCGGGCACGGCCACGCTGGAGGCGGCGCTGCTCGGGACGCCCATGGTGGTGACGTACCGGGCGAACCTGCTGAACTACCTGGTCTTCGGGACGCTGATCCGGCCCGGCTGTTACGCGCTGCCGAACATCGTGGCCGGCGAGAAGATCGTACCCGAGCTTTACATGATCGACGCGCGGCCGAACCGAATGGCGGCGGCGGCGCTCGACCTGCTCGACGGCCGGCTCGACGCCGTCCGCCGCAGGCTCGGCGTCGTCGCCGACAAGCTCGGCCAGCCCGGTGCGACCGCGCGGGCCGCCGACGAGGTCCTCGCCCTCACCTGACGGGAGACCCCGATGGACAATGACAGGCAGCCTTGGCGCGGGCCGTGGGGGATGACCCTGCCCGACGTCATCGTCCTCATCGTCAGCGTACTGGTCATCCTGTACGTGACGGTCACGATGCTGCTGGGTGCGTTCGGCGCCCGGAACGACGCCTCACGGGCGCAGCGCGATCGGCACCCACGGGCCGGGATGACCGCGATTCGGCAAGCAGAGCCGCGCGGCCTGTAACCCGCCCTTCCATCGGCATCATTTCACGTGCGGGATTGTGTAGAACATCAGCGCCGTCGAGAGGACGCTGTCGTCCTTCGGCGGGGTGTGCGATGCGAACCGGCCGACCTCGCCGTCGGGCGCCGATTGCTTCGTGCGCTGGTAGCCGCGCTTGCTGCCCCGGTTCCAGTACACCTTCGCCTGGTCGAGATACTTCTCGTCGCCGCTGACCGTGTATGCGCGGACGGCCACGTCGGGCCCGAAGCGGGTGTACCAGCCGCTGTGCTTGGCTCCCGGGCCGGGGCAGGTGTCGTGGGACGGCATGAACATCGTGGCGTGGCTGCCGAGGCAGTGGTCCTTCGTCGGGAACTTCACGCCCCACAGCCGATAGCCGACCTGCTGGCACTTCGGGTTCCACGCGTACTTGTGGAAGAAGTTGGCGAACCCGACGACGTAGTGGGCCGCCTTCTTGTCGCCGGTCAGCCGCCAGTAGCGGTGCACCGCCTGCTGCACGTAGGTCTGCTCCCAGGAGCCGGCCATGTCGTACACCTTCCACTTGTTGCCTTCCGCGTCGGACGCGGTCGAGGTCTTCTGGTCCCACTGGATGCCGCGTTCGGCCATGAAGTCCCGCAGCCGCTTCAGCGCCTGGATGCGCTTGGTGACGTGCTTGCGCTCGACGCTGTTCGAGCCGGGCGAGTGGAGCGCCCACCAGTCGTCCTCGCGGATCATGTTCGGATCGTTCAACACGAGCTCGGCCATGTGCACCATCCGCTTCTTCCACGTCGGATCGCGGGTGATCTCGTAGTAGCGGATGGCGGCGAGGAACTGGCGGCCGAACGCGCGGCTGCCCCAGCCGGAGACGCCCTGCTTGCCGGGCGTCTTCTTCATCCACCGGCCGGTCGCGTAGTGGGCCAGATCCTCGCAGCCGAGGAGCAGGCTCTTCTCGCCGGTCAGCACGTAATAGTCCATCGCCCCGGCTCCGTAGAAGTGGCAGCCGCAGGTGCGGGTGTTCCCGTAGCTGTCTCCGTAGCGGACGATGTTGCTGTAGTCGCGACCCTTGTAGTCCCACTTCGGCCCGCGTTTGCGGCGCCTGCCGCGCGGGAAATCGATGCGGTGGACGAAGTGGTTCGCATAGAGCCGGGCCCAGGCGAGGCCGGCGTCCCAGTAGCCGCGCCCGCCGGTCCGCAGCGCCATCAGGAGCATTCCCTCGGCGTCGTCCGTCTCGCTGTCCGGATGAGCCAGCACGTAGGGGACGTGGTAGCCGGGCAGCGCCTTCATCCACTTCCCGCGCAGCAGTCTCTGCTTCTTCGCGTCGATGTTCTTCCAGCCCCAGGCCCTGTAAGTGGCGACCTCGTCCTCCAGGGTGCCGAACTTCCCGAACGCGGGGGCCTCGCACTCACTGTAGTACGACGCGGGCGCGAGGGCGTAGAGGCGCGAGTCGAGCGCCCGGGCGAGCGACTCGTCGCCGCCGTCGAAGCTCAGCCAGTACTCGTCGATCTTGTAGGCGCAGTCGACCAGCCACCAGCTCCCCGTGTCGCCTTCGCCGAAGTTCGAGCCCTCCTCGTGCTTGTTGTAGCCGCGATGGCCGCGCCGGTCGAACGGCCCCTCGTAGCGCGGCACCACGGCCATGGTGAGCCGGCCGTCGCCGCTGCTGAGCTCGTGCAGCGAGGCCGAGAAGTACCCGCTGAGCAGGCGG
>JAWODX010000556.1:0-6343 GCA_046483085.1 Planctomycetota bacterium | reverse complement strand
CATCGTACTGGGCGAAGGCAAATGACCCGACACGTCGCTCGCGCCGCGCCCATGTCCGCCGTCTTTTGCCTGATCGGCAGAGCCGCGGGCGCCGCCCGGGACGAATCCTCCGCCCCCCCGCGGACCTCGCCGACCTGGGCGACGGGCCGCCGACGAAAGCCGAATAGGGGATACGACAGCATCTTCCGTCCCCAATCGTTCTCCCTCATCTGAACCTGGCGGTGTGCGCGATGGCGCTCAGTCGAGCGGGCGGGGCTCCTTCTTGCTGCGGACCGGCAGCTCCGCTTCGGCGAGGAACGTCTTCATGTTCCCCATGCGGATCGGCGTGCCGCGCGCGTTCCCGGCGACCAGGTACTGCTTCGTTCGATCCAGCCCAGCGAACACCTCCGGGTTCGCCGAGTAGGCGGCGAGGAAGCGAACGCCGCGGCCGGTCACGGCGAACACGGGGATGGCCGACGAGACCTGGACGATCGACGCCGCTCCCACGATCTCCCGCACCCCGGCGGATGCGCAGCTCCACGCCAAATCGGCGTGCCGACGCATCTCGGCCACCCGCTCGGCCGGGGCGCCGGTCGTGCAGACGACGATGACGGTGAGGGCCACGCCGCAGTCGCGCTCGATCTCGCGCAGGGCCGCCAGCGGATCACCCAGGTATCCGTTCACCGTCACGGCGATCCGACGATAGCCGGCCTCGGCCGCCGCACGCGCCCCGCCGACCTGGTCGATGGCGGCGGTCTCCGGAAAGGGGACGAGGCAGCCGTCGGCCTCGAACCGATCGATCACCGAGGGGATCGGCGAGGTATAGAACAGGCCGTTCATCCGCGCCCCGATCCCCTGGACCGACTCCGGCCGGTCCGCGACGATCGTGCCCACGCCGTCGCAGGCCAGCACCGCCGCGTCGATCCGTCCGGCCCGCATCGCCCACATCGTCATCTCCGACGCGCCGTAGGGCACGGCGAGGTCGGACCGTGCGAGCTCGCGGCGGTCGGTGAAGTGGCCGAACCGGGCGATCTTCTCGGCGGTCATCTCGGCGATCATCGAACGCAGCCGCTCGCGGTCGCCCGACCCGCCCGGGTTCTCGTAGAGCAAGGCGACCAGCGGGCAGTACTCGAGCTTCGGTTCCGTCACCCTCACCACCCGGCCGCCGGACACCACCACGAACGCATGCATCATCCGCGTGACGTGCAGGTCGTCGTACCCGCTCGGGTCGATGCCGATCTCCCGGAATAGCTGCGGCTTGTCCGTGGTCATTGTGCTGCCAGCATAGCAGGAGCACCGTTCGTTTTCGAGCGCGGAGCGAGCCGGCCAAGCTTGACATAACGCGGGCTTTCACGTACGCTGGGTATGGATGAAGTGCAGGAAAGCGCCGCAACGCGTGTATACCACAACAGAGGTGGAAGCGATGCCGAAGGACAGACGTGACAAGCTGAAATGGCGGAGCAAGAAGGCAAACCACGGCCGCAAGCCGAACCACGGCAAGCGCCGTGGGAAGCGGAAGAACTGGAAGTGACCGGGCGGCGGAGGCCCCACACATGATACGCCAGCCAATCAATGCTCTTCTCGCCGCGTTGCTCCTGACCGGTGCGGCGGTCGGGGCGGAGAACGGGGTCACGAACGCCGAGCGCACGGCGGCCACGGAACTGTACAAGCAGATCCGCAAGGGCGAGACGGACCAGGCGGCCGCGCGCCGGTTCGCCCACATCTATGTGGGCCGGGCCTATGTGGTCGAGCTCGAGCCGGCCCGGAAGCTCGTCGACGTGTTCGGCGACCGCGAGTGGCGAGTCAGCGACGAGGACCAGTTGGAGTTCTTCGCCGCGTCCCTCGACGCCATGGTCCGGGGAGCCGGGCTGGAGGATATCCTCGGCGCCTTCAAGCAGACGTTCGGCAGCGCGCTCGGTACCAAGAACAAGCGGATCCTGTTCCTGTCGGCGGTCGGCAACGCAGACCGCCACCGCTCGCCGCTGCCGCTGGTCCGGCTGGCGATCCAGTTGAACGAGAACGGGGTCGTGGGAGGGCGGCTTGAGGACACGATGACCTGGTCGATCCAGCAGGTCGAGCGGGGTGAACTGCCCGGGCACGTGAGACAGCTCTACAACCTGATCGCCGACGTCACCCCCTCGTATCACGCGCAGCGCGACTTCCTGGAGAAGGTCTTTGGCTACGTTCGACTCGGTGTCCCGCCTGCCGGGCTGCTGCAGTCGATCCGGCGGCTGAGGACGAAGTACGAGAGCGAGAACCTCCTCGACGAGAACCTGGACAAGCTCATGCAGCTCTACGGCCGGGGCCGCTCGCTCGAGGAAGCCACCGACATCCTCGTCCCGCCAAAGAAAGACGAAGAAGACTGACGGCCCCCCGGGGGCGCCCTGGCGGAGGGGGCGTTCTTGCCCCCCCGCGCTGTATCGTTCACGCCCCTGACGGCACGCAGGAGCGGTGGCCGCGTCAGCGGCTCTCCAGCCGCAGCAGTTTCCGCTTCAGCGGCAGGCCCGAGCCAAACCCGCCCGGCGACCCGTTCGCGCGGATCACCCGGTGACACGGAACGATGATCGGGACGGGGTTCGCGTTCATCGCGTTCCCCACGGCCCGCGCGGCGCGCGCATAACCCGCCATCTCCGCCAGTTCGCTGTACGAGCGGACCTCCCCGAACGGGATCCGCGCACACGCCCGCCAGACCGCCCGCTGGAATGGCGTCCCGTCTGACAAGTCGAGCGGGACCGCGAACCGGGTCCGCTCCCCGCGGAAGTACTCCCGGAGCTGTTCGCAGGCCGCGCGCAGGTGCTGCCTGGCGGCTGCCGGCGCCGCGCCGGCCGACGGCGCGCGAGGCCCTGGACCGGGCGCCCGGAACCGCACGCGGCGGAGACCGCCCTTCCCCGCCAGCACCCGCAGCCGCCCGACGGGCGTGTCGATGGTCCGGGACACGAGGCCGCCCTGGTCCGCTGTTTCTTGAGTCCTGCTCATTGATCTGGTTCGGCGCCGCTCAGATCGCCGGTCCGACGCGCCCGGGCCATTTTCGGTTTTCATGAATTCATGAAAACCGAAAGTGCGTCCGAACACCGGGCGCGACCAAGGGCGATGTCCAGCAGCACGAGGACAACGCCACATCGTTTGTGCCGGGCCGGAGCAACGCCCCAGAGCCCCGGAGCGCAAGGCCCTTCCGGATCGCGTCCGCCTTATCGCACATCTCGGTGCGGCGTTCTCACACCCCCGCCGCGAGCCGGTTCACGTGGCGCATCACGGCGTCGTAGTCGGCGCGGGCGATCGGCCGGCGGGCGCACTGGCCCGCGTACGCCGGGGTGTCGGTGTAGCGGGTCCGCCGCCACGCCGCCTGCATCGACCGGAGCAGGCCCTTCCAGCCCGGGTTCCCCCGGCGGCGGTTGAGGCCGAACTTGTAGATCGTCTGGAGGAACGTCGCCGCGGTCACGAGATCGCGCAGCCGGCCGGCGTTCCGCCCGGCGACCGCCACGGCGTCCGCGAGCGTACCGCGAGCGTTCGTCACGGCGTCCAGCCGCTCGCGACAGGTGTGTTGATCGGCCCGGCAGAACGCATCAGTCTCTTTGCGCGTCCGGCCCCACACGATCCGGTCGTACTCCTCGACCACCGGCGCGGCGGCGTAGAGCCGTTCGACCGCCCGGCCGACGTCCCGGGCCCGCCCGCCGCGCAGGCCCCAGAACTCGGCGGCGAACGACTCGGCGAAGTCGGCCGGCAGCAGGTCCTCCGACCGGAACAGGTGCCCGGCCACCGCCAGCGGATACTCGATCGTCCCCGGAACGTACCGGTACGGACACCAGACCGTCACCACCATCCCGTTCACGAACCCGGCGCCGCGCCGCTTCGTGCGCCGCTCGAGTGCGTGGCCGGAGAACCGCTGCAGGTTGGCGACGTTCTCCCAGCTCGAGAGGACCCGGTTGCGGTACCGCTGGATTGCCGGCGCGCCGTAGATCTCGAATTCGTGCTCGATGAAGGTGTCGAGCGAGCTCGGCTCGAAGTCGCGGTTGTAGTGCCAGTCGAAGATCAGCGTGTCGGTCGGCGTCCGCCGCAGCAGGGTCTCGTCCTTGTAGACGTGGTCGCCCCACATGGCCATCCGGGCGCCGAGCCCGTCGATCACGTCGTGGCACCAGCAGACGTGGTCGGCGAAGAGGTCGCCGGGCGAGCGCTCGGCGAGCCGCTTCTTCGAGGTCGGGTGCTGGCCGAAGTTGACCTCGTCGAGTCCGGCGTGGATGAGCCGCGGCTCGAAGATGTCCGTGGTGTCCCGGAGCAGGTCTTCGAGAAGCGCCCGGGCGTCGGGCTCGAACACACACATCCCGCTGAATCGGCCGGGGCCCTGGTCGATCTCGCGCAGGTGTCGGTACCTCTTCAGCCGGGTGATGAAGTCAGTATGCCCCCAGCATTCGATCTCGGGCACGACCTCGAGCCCGTGATCCTCGGCGGTCCTGCAGAAGTCGCGCATCTCGTCGGCGGTGAACGCGTGCTTCGTCGCCAGTTCCGGGTGCGACGGGAACCGAAGCGCGCAGCCCTGATCGTCGACGAGGTGCAGGTGGAGCAGGTTGTAGCCCCACGCCGCGAGCTGCGGCAGCAGGCCGATGTAGTACTCGTGCTTTTCGGTCAGACGGGCCAGGTCCAGCATCACGCCGCGGTGGTCGAACGCCGGTTTCGCCATCTGTTCCTCCTCCGATCGGTCCAAGCCGTTCCTGTTCGGCTGCAGGGCACGCGGCCCTAAGTAACTATCTCAATAGTCGGTGGGGCAGGCATTCTTGCCTTCCAGATGGCGGACAGGAATGTCCGCCCCACCTCTTGAGATAGTCTCTAAATGATCGCGGCACCCCCGGCCCGCAGCGCCTCCCGCAGCGCCGCGGGGTCCACGTCGCCGACCGGGACGTCGGCGTCGAGGGCGAGGAACGCGGCGGTGCCCGCGGCCTCGCCGGTCTGGTTGCAGTTGACCATGACGCGGATCGCCCCATACGCCCCCGGGTCCGCGTCGATGAGCCGTCCGGCGGCGAGGACGTTCCGGGCGCCCTCCGGCACGAGCGACCGATATGGGATCTGGTAGAAGGTCGGGTTCTCGTCGCTCTCCGGGCGCCAGCGCGTCTCCACGGTCTCGGCCCCGGGCCGGGCGTACCGCTCGGTTCCGTCGAGGTAGCGGAACGTGAGGCCGGGCCGGTCGCTGTGGTGGACGTCGACGCGGTAGCTGCCGTTCGCGATCGCGTCGTCGAACCGGACACCGTGCAGCACTTCGGACTCGGTGAGGCGGTGGTGGGCGCTGGCATGACGGGTCTCGCGCACCCCGAGTGCGGCGGGCAGTTGGACGAGTGCGACGCGGTCGCCGCCGTCGAATTGCCCGCGGAGCAGGTCGACCATCTGCCGGGCCTGGCGGCGGCCCTCGATCTCCGCACCGGTCAGCTCGTCGGCATCCGCGCAGTTCGCGTCATTGATCCGGGTGCCCGCGATCATGGTGAGGTCGTCGTCGGCGCCGACGATGGAGCTCGACCAGAGGAAGCCGGGCGGAAGCGAGCCGGGCCGGTCCGGATCGAAGACGGCGTCGGCCAGGCGGAAGTCGGGCTGCCGCTCCCGAATCTCGTCGAGGCCGCGGACCACGGCGCAGCAGGTCGGCGGCTGGAGCGGTTGGCCGATGCGGACGGGGAGGCCCGACCGCGCGACCAGGTCGCCGTCCCCGGTGGCATCGACGAACACCGATGCGCGGACGGCTCGGCGGCCGGACTTGTCCTCGACGACCGCCGCGACGACGCGCCCGTCTTCGACAGCAGGCCGGGCGAAGAGCGAGTGGAGGAAGGGGCGGACCCCCGCCTCGCGGACCATCTGGTCGAGCTCGATGGTCAGCTCGGCGGTGTTGAACGCGACGTATCGGTTGCCGTCCGGCTTGCCGATGCGGGCGGCTCCCCGGCGGGCGAGCCGGTCGATCACCTCGTTGGTCAGCCCGGCGATGATCCGGCGCTCGTTGGCCGTGTCGTACAGGGAGTGCCAGACCGAGACGAGGCCCGCGGTCGCCGTCCCGCCCAGGAACCCGTTTCGCTCGACGAGGGCGACGGTCGCGCCCCGCCGCGCCGCGGCAATCGCCGCGAACACCCCCGTGCAGCTCCCGCCGACGACGCACACGTCACATTCCCCAGCCACCGGTACGTCGCGCGCCTCCTCTCGAATCGTCTGCATGCCGACCTCCGTGAGCACGGCAATTTGCCACAGTGTACCGGCTGGAAGCGCGGAAAGCGAGGGGGATCACTCCGAGGCCTTTGCCATGTTCCCTGGTGCGATCACAAATTGTAGCCGAGGTCCATGACCTCGGCCCTTCTCCGGCCTCATGGAGGCCGGCTACAGTCACGCCAGCTTGATC
>JAWODX010000547.1:0-3008 GCA_046483085.1 Planctomycetota bacterium | reverse complement strand
GGTATCGACGGAGTAGATGCCCATGACGTTGCCGAGGATGTCGCGGGGCGTGGCGCGCGCGAGCGCGAGGGCGGCCTTCTTGACGTCGGGGATGATGGGAGCGCCGCGGGCGGGCATGGAGCCGAACGGGAGGGTGGCCATCATCAGCGGATAGGGGTCGCGATTCCACCGCTTGCGTTTCACCCGGGCCTTCGGGTTGCCGTAGTAGATGTAGTAGCGGGCGTCGCGCGGCTCGGCTCGGAAGAGAACGGTGGCCCGGTTGTCTTCCCAGCCGCTGGCATAGGCTCGGGCGGGGACGGGCTGACCGCGTGCGTCGGTGACCACGATCTCGTCGCCCCGGGCGCGCTTCCGGCCCTCGAGGGTGACGACGATCTTGCCCGTGAGGTAGCGGCGACCGAACAGTTTCGATTGCTCGAAGAAGGTGACGGGGAGGTCGGTCCCCTGCTGGGGGAAGTCGAGCCAGACGGTCTTTCGGGCGGCCCAGTCGGCGTTCCACCAGGGCGCGGGCTCCTGGTCGGTGGCGCCGGCGCGGGCCGCGGCGAGGGCGGCCAGCCAGAGGGCCACGGCGAGGAGCGCCCGCCGGCTCGCGCCGTTCGCGGTTCGGGTGGCTGGTTCGCTCATCGTTCGCGTTGCCGGTCAGGCGCTTTGCGGGAACCCCTTGTCGAGCCCGTGCTGGGTCTTTTCCCAGTAGAAGGGTCTTGTGAACAACTGGAAGAATCCTTTCCAGGCGGCGATGCTGATCAGGACCCAGTAGAAGGGCATGAGCAGGCCGAACCCGGCGAGCTTCGGCCGGCCGGCCCGGAAGCAGGCGACGACGTGGACGGCGACGAAGAAGACGTTTCCCAGGACCAGCAGGAGGGTGACAAGGAAGAGGGTCTGCGAGACGACGTTCCAGAGGTGGAAGGCCCGGCTGCCCCAGAGTTGGCGCCAAGCGGCGTGGGAGCCGGCCCGCGCGGCGGGCGCCCCGGGCTCCGGCCCGACCGGCTCGATCCGCTGTGTCTCCTCGGTGGGCGGCGGGCCCTCGCCCGACCAGAGCGACGGCGCGGCGTCGAGAAACACGTTCCAGTCGCGGCCGACGCCGCGGCGGAGCACCTCCTGCCAGGAGGCGTCGGGCGGGGTGTCCATGCGCCAGCCGGTACAGACCATGGGCCAGGCTCTCCGGCTGGGATGGGGGAGCCGGATCGTCCGGTCGAGCGTCTCGATGTGCGTGACGTCCGAGGCGTCGGCGATCGCCTGCCGGATCCCGATCGCCCGTTCGAGCGACCAGTCGTGCTCAGCCAGGTCGGCGGTGAACAGGCCGACGTACAGGGCGAGCACGACCCAGAAGATGGGGTTGAGCAGGAGCATGAGGGAGAGGCCGCCGACGGCGTTGAGGAAGTTGAACATGCCCCAGGGCCGGAGCCGCCAGAGGGTGCGGAGCGGCCGCCGCATGTGGGTCAGGTGGGTCTGCACGTAGCCCTTGACCCATCGCGACCGCTGGCGGATCCAGTTGCCGACGCGCGAGTTCGCCTCCTCCCACGTCGTCGAGTCGATCACCTGGGTCCGGTAGCCCATTTTGTGGAGCCGGATGCCGAGGTCGCAGTCCTCGGTGACGTTGAACGGGTCCCAGCCGCCGATCTCTCGGAGGACGTCGGTGCGGAAGTGGTTCGACGTGCCGCCCAGCGGGATGGGCGCCCGGAGCGCGTGGAGCCCGGGCAGGTAGAGCTCGAACCAGGTGCTGTACTCGATCATGAAGAACCGGGTGAGCAGGTTCTGGGTGGGGTTGTAGTAGTTGAGCTTGGCCTGGAGGCAGACGGTGCGGCCGCGCTTCTCGCGCTGGAAGGGGTTCCAGCGGCGGAGGCGGCGGCGGGCCTCGAACCGCTGCTCGGCCTTGCGGAACCCGATGACCGCCTTCTTGAGCTGGTCGGGCTCCGGCCGATCCTCGGCGTCGTAGATCACCGAGTACTCGCCGGTCGCGCGGGCGAGCCCGTGGTTGCAGGCCTTGGGCTTGGTCCGCGGCTGCGAGTCGGGGCAGATGATCACCTCGCAGAAGGCGGGCAGGCCGGACTCGCGGACGGCCTCGAGCGTCTGTGGGTCGTCGGGCTCGAGCAGGATCTTGACGTCGAGCTTGTCCTTCGGATAGTCCATGGCGGCGATGTGCCGGACGATCTTGTTCGCCACCTCCGGCTCCCGGTAGAGCGGCACGAAGACGGTGTACGTGGGCAGCTCGTCGTCGTTCAGCTCGGCGATCTGGCGCTCCGGGACGCGAATGTCCCACCGCCACAGCACCGCGAGGAAGATCGAGACGAGCTTGTAGCCGATCACGAGGAGGTAGAAGATGCAGACGACGTGCACGAAGAGGAAGAAGTAGAGGTAGTCGGCGATGAAGAGGAAGATCAGCGCGGCGAGGACGAGCGGGTACCAGATCTTCTGGCGCAGCGAGAGGACGATGTTGGACGTGTCGTCGGGGTGCTTCTCGAGGAACGCGCGGATGGTCTCTTCTTTCTCGACGCGGACGACGCTGGGCGGCTGGAACCGCCGCTCGGGCCTGGCGGCGGGTTCGGCGGCCGGCGCCGCGGCGACGCGCGCCGTGTCACAGACCGGGCAGGAGGCCGCGCCGGCCGGGATCTCGGCGCCGCACTTGGGGCAGACTTTTTCCGGCGGGGGCGCCTCGGGCTCGGCGGGCGGCGCGCCGATGATGTCGAACCGCATGGTGGTGTTGCCGAGGTGGAGCCGGTCGCCCTGCCCGAGGGTCGCCCGCTCGATTTTCTCGCCGTTGAGGATCGTCCCGTTCAGGCTGCCCTGATCCTCCACGGTCCACTGGCCGTCCTCGAACGCGATCCGGCAGTGCACGCGGGAGATTTCGGCGTCGATGTGCTATGTCAAAAATAGTCATGTTACTTCTGGCAGCTATCGCGGTAAACATGGTTCGCCGGGGTATTTTGACCTAGCACTGACCCCGGCGTCGCCCAAAAATCCTACGATTCGGTGGGCATGCCTGAACAGAGCCCACTGTATTGTGAGATTGA
>JAWODX010000443.1:0-4210 GCA_046483085.1 Planctomycetota bacterium | reverse complement strand
GGCCGGCGGCGGCCTGGCGGCACCGCGGGACGTGTTCGTCATCGACTACGGCCATGGGCGGGATCGGTGGATCGCGCTGCGCTCGCGGCGGTACAAGTACGCGTTCCACGCCTGTGACGGCGGACGCGAAGAGCTGTACGATTTGGAGGCTGATCCGCACGAGACGCGCGACCTCGCGGCCGAGCAGCCCGAGCCGGCCGTCCAGTTCCGCCGCCGGGCGCTCGACTGGGAACGGGAGCACGGCCCGTCCGGGACGCTGGACGGCGACCGCTTTCGCACGTACCCCGCCCCGGAGCATGTGCCGTCCGAGGACGAATGCCGGGCGGTCGTCCTGAACGAGGGCCGTTGGCCGTGGAACCTGCCGCCGGCCGAGCGGGACTCGGTCGAACCGTATGCCGAGGCGTTCACGCGCGCGATCGGCAAGGAGAGCACGCTCGCGCCGGACAAGCTCAGCCTGGGCGAGTACAAGGCGAAGGGCGGCGAGCCGCTCACCGGGACGCCGTGGGAGGGCGCCTGGGAGAACGCCTGAGGGCCGAGCTTGACGCTCTTCGGCCGGCGCGGATGATGAGACGCTTTGTTTGGTCGGCAGGAAGAAAAAGGAGAAGCTGATGGAAGGGAAGAAGGTTCTGGTCACCGGTTGCACGGGAACGATCGGCTGCCCGCTCACGCTGCACCTGGCGGAGGCGGGCAACGAGGTGCACGGCGTGTCGACGATGCGCACCGAGTCGGCGCGGGAGAAGCTCGACGCCGCGGACATCCCGCTCTGGAAGAAGGACCTGACGTGCGATCCGCTCGACGACATGCCCGACGATTTCGAGTTCGTGTTCCACGAGTGCGTCGAGTGGGGCCACTACGACGAGGATACGACGGAGGACAAGGAGCTGGTCTACTGGACGAACCCGGCGGCCGTCGGGCGGGTGATGCTGCGCTGGCCGAAGGCGAAGTACGTGCTGGGTTCGACGGGCGGGCTGTATGCGTGGTCGGCCGTGCCGCTCGACGAGACCGCCCCGACCGTCGTCAAGGGGACGTACCACAGCGGGAAGTTCGCGATGGAGCAGATGGGCAAGTTCCTCTCCGTCGAGTTCGACATCCCCGCCACCATCCTCCGCTACTACTGGCCCCGGTCGAGCTTCGAGGCGGTCGCCGCCGAGATGGTCCGGGCCGTCCTGGAGGGCACGCCGGTGAAGGAGAGCGTCCACGACCCGTGGACCTACACGCCGCTCGACATGCGGGACATCTGCTACTACACCGAACGCGCGGTCGAGGCGGCGGGCATCCCGCCGACGCTGCTCAACTGTGGCGGGCCGGAAGTGGTGAGCAAGAAGGAGCTGCTCGAGATCGCCGGGCAGGTGCTGGGGAAGGAGCCGGTGATCGCCGATCGCGAGCCGCGGGTGAAGCGCGCGGTCAGCGACAGCAGCAAGCTCTACGGCCTGTACGGGGAGCCGACGCACCGGATCACCGAGTACGTCCGCCGCCTCGCCGAGGAAGTCAAGGCGAAGGGGCCGGAGGTCCTGGGCGAAGGGGCGGGCGACATCAACTGGGGCGACTCCGGGGCGGACAGGAAGTGACCCGCCGCCCCGGTCGGCAGGGGAAGCCTCCGGGGCCGCGCGGCCCCGGGAGGGGGGTGCCGAATGGGCTGAATGCTTTGTTTCGGAAAGCGTGTATTATAGAATGGTAGGTGTCGGGAACGTCGGTATGCTGCGCTTTGCGAACGGCTGGTGAGTGGGATGGAACGGAAGAGAAAGGCCAAGCAGGAGGAACCGGGCCGGTTGCGTCGGCGCCTGGCCCGCGCCGTCTCGCCGGACCCGCTGCTGCGCGTTGCCACGTTCCTGCTCGCCTCGGGGCTGGTCGGGTCGATGCTGGTGTTGGCCAGTTCCATCGTCTGTCTGCAGCGGTCGGGCGGGCCGCATCTGTTGCCCGTCCGGATCGATTTCCGCGAGATGGAAGAGCGCCGCAAGCGGGACATCTTCGCGGACATCTCCGAGTTCATCGGCGAGCAGGAGATCGACAAGAACCCGGAAGACGAGAAGACGGAAGTCGAGCAGTTGAACGACCGAAAGGCGCCCGAGGATCCGCCGGCGAAGGTCGTGAACGAGCAGGAGAAACCGCCCGGCCCCGCCGAGACCGACCGAGACAGCAAGAAGCTCGCGGTCATCTCGGTCGAGGGTGGGGAGGGCGGCTCGCGGGCGCTGTATTCGAACCGGGGCGGCGCGGACAAGGACACGGCGCTGGGCAAGTACGGGGGCGGCGAGGACACCGAGAACGCGGTGGCACACGGACTCGACTGGCTGGCCCGCCACCAGGACGCGGACGGCAAGTGGAGCCACACGAGGTTCATCCGCCACTGCAAGCCGAACCGCCCGAAATGCAGTCCGGGCCTCTTCAACGAGCCCGCCCTGCACCTGGTGAGGATCGACCCCGGCCTGACCGGGCTCGCGCTCCTCTGCTTCGCGGGCAGCGACCACACCCATCTGCGGGACGGCCCCTACCAGGACAACGTGGCGCGGGCCGCGGCGTGGCTGTGCGGGCAACAGACGAAGAGCGGCCTGATCGGCGACTACCCGCCGAAGGTCAACTATTACATGATGTACAACCACGGGATCGCGACCCTCGCCCTCGGCGAGCTGTACGCGATGACCGGCGATCCGAAGCTCCGGCCGCACCTCGAAAAGGCCGTCCAGTTCATCGCCCGCGCCCAGCAGAAGTCAGGGGCGTGGGACTACACCGACCTGAAGTCGGGCCGGTACGACACGTCGGTCACTGGCTGGCAGGTGATGGCGCTCAAGGCGGCGCACTCCGGCGGCATCCAGGTTCCCGCCTACACCCTCTACAAGGCGGCCGACTTCATGGAACGCGTGACCCGCCCCGACGGCCAGGTCTACTACGCCAACAAGTACCCGTCGGCCGGCTCGAAAGGGCACGGGATGGTCGCCGTCGGATTGACCTCCCAGCAGTTCCTCGGGTTCCCCAACGACCGCCGGATGGCCCGCCGGCAGGCCCACATCCTGCTCCGCCATCCGCCTGACTGGTCCCGCCTCAACCTCCGGAACCGGGCCGACTCGGTCTACTACTGGTACTACGCCACGCTCGCGCTCTTCCAGGTGGGCGGCGACGACTGGGACCGGTGGAACCCGAAGATGAAGAAGGCGCTGCTGGCCCATCAACGCCGGGGCGGCTGCGCCGACGGCAGTTGGGACGCGCCGAACACCCAGTGGGCGCGCACCGGCGGCCGCCTCTATGTCACCGCGCTCAACATCCTCAGCCTCGAGGTCTACTACCGCTACCTCCCGCTCTACAGCGGCGCCACGCTCGACACCGTCGGGGCGTTGATCCAGACGATCGAGCACGGGAAGCTCGACGAGGCGGCGAAGGCCGTCCGCCTGCTGGGCAAGTTCAAGGGCGACCGGGCACGTGAGTACCTGGCCGGCATGGCGAACAGCGACGACCACAAGCTGGCGCTCGAGGCGTCGGTGGCGCTCGCCGACCGGCGGGACCTGGCGGCCGTCGTCCCGCTGCTGCGGCAGCTTCGATCCGAGCAGCCCCACGTGCGTTTCCAGGCGCTCGGCGCGATGGCCCCGATGATGGACCGTGGCTTGGCCCCGTACTTCATCAAGTGCCTGCGCGACGAGAGCGGCCTGGTCTCGCGCCGGGCGGCGAGGTGCCTCCGTCAGTACGCCAAGGTGTCGTTCGGCTTCGAGCCCGAAGCGAGCCGCCGCCAGCGGGAGAGGGCCATCAAGAAGTGGGAGCAATGGTGGCAGAAACACCAGAAAGGGGAGCGGATGGGGAGCTCCCGCCCCTGGCTCATCATCGGCGTCTATCCCGACAAGAAGGCGGTCGCGTTCAGCACGGACAGGCCGGAGCAGGCCGCGGTCGGCGACGAGCTCGTCGTGCGCCGCGACGAGGAGTACGTGGCGCGGATCCGCGTCACCGCCACGAAAAACGAACTCTGCGTCGGCTCCGTCCTCGAACAGGTCGAGCCCAACGCCATCCGCAAGGGCGACGTCGTCACGCCGCAGGAGTGAGGCATTTGCCATGTCCAGTGTGATCAAGCTGGCGTGACTGTAGCCGGCCTCCATGAGGCCAGAGAAGGGCCGAGATCATGGACCGCGGCTACAATTTGTGATCGCACCACGGGACATGGCAAATGCCTCGGTCGCGCCAGGCAAGGGTATTTGAAGGGAATTCCGCTCGAATGTTCGCCTGGCCGTGG